>PMBR01000006.1 GCA_003152995.1 Chloroflexota bacterium
GCTTCACCCCAGGGCCCTGAGCGGCCGGCGGCGACGCGCCGCACACCGCTCAGCACGGTCCTGGTGATCCTGGTCCTGGCCGTCGTTTCGGGCTGTGCCGGGTCCACGGCCGGTGCTGGTTCGACGGCTAGCCCCGGCATGACGGCCACCCCCGGTTCGCCCGGCGTCGTCGTCGGAGCGAGTCCGAGCGATTCTCCCGGTCAGCCGGACGGGGCCGCGACCGCCGGGCCAAGCCCGAGGCCTGTGTCTACGGCCAACCCGACGGCCGCGGCGGTCGCCGCGGCGCCGTGCCTGGCAGGCTCCTCGTCCGGGCCTTTCCTGGCGACCGACGGCGCCAGCATCACCTGCGCCGGCCGGCCGGTTCCCCTGACCGGATTCACCTTCTATCCGTCGCTGCTCGGTGGAGCGAAAGCGTGGCATGACCCAACTTTCCCCACGTACATCGATCACATACTCGACATGGGCGTGGCTGCGGGCCAGAACCTGATTCGGGCCACGGACCAGTGGGACAGCCACGCAACCGGCCAGACGGCCGACGACCCCGTCGTCTGGGCCAACATGGACTACCTGCTGACTGCTGCCCGGAAGCGCGGCGTGTTTGTCGTCGTCGATCTTTCGGCGTTCCGCTGGCTGCTCATGAGCCAGGGCGCGGATCCCTCGCAGCCCGACCTCTGGAACGGCTTCATCTCGACAGTTGGCGCCCGGTATCGAGGCAGCCCGGCGGTCGCCTTCTACTCGATCGTGGGCGAACCGAAGCCGCCCACGACCCCTGCCGAACTCCAGACCCTGCTCGCTTTCTACCGCACGACGAGCGAGGCGCTCCGCCTGGCAGACCCCAACCACCTGATCACCGTCGGCGGCTTCAACCACATGGAGGACCACCCCGAGCTCGACTGGTGGCAGGCAATAGACGCCCTGCCGACCAATGACATCGTCGCGGTCAAGACGTACTCCCAGCATGACCTGGATCTGATGCCGGCGATCGCGGCCTACGGGCGTTCGGTCGGGAAGCCCGTGGTCGACGAGGAGTTCGGCATGCCGCAGGGCTTCGGCGATGGCAGCTTCGCCGGCGGCGCCGCGTACAACGGTCTCGCCGCGGGACGCGGTCCCTTCTTCGAGTCGGTCTACTCGTCGGGACGAGCCCTTGGCTTCGCCGGCTTCATCTTCTGGAACATGGGCTGCCAGGTCGGCCCGAGCAGCTACGAGGTGAGCCCCCGGACGCCGGCGCTGTGGTCGGTCGTAGGCCGGTTCGGGGCCGTCTCGGCAGCCGGTACGACCTCTTCGGATGCGACTCTGTGTCCGTGACCGCCGCCGGCTCGCGCGATGGGTTCGTCCACCGCGACGTCGCCGGTCTGCGTCGATTGTCGGCGGCTACCCGAACGCTCGGGCCGGGGCTCCCTGAACGAATGGGCAACCGCTCCGACTCTGGCGGCAGGGGAGCCGGCCTCGCCTACCAGGTGAAACAGGCGTCTCGCCCCACAGGTGCGTGCTCGACTCGTTAACAGTTACCAGGCACATTCCCAGTTGCTGAAGCGGGCACGCCACTTAAGGGCAGTTAAGGGTAGGCCCGCCGTAGAGCAGTAACGACCGCCCTTCGACTGGCCGCTGCGGCCTACTCATTCAGGTCCCAAACAACTCCGTCTCGGGAAGTCCTATGTCGAGACAGCTCCATATCTCGTGCTTCGGGCCTCCCGCGAGCCCGCGGCGCCCGTCGCCGGGCAGCGCATTCACGAACCATCTACCCGCCTCCTGAGCAATTGGGATGGCCTAGCCAGCATCTACCTCGACCGAAGGGGTCCCATGCGTCGCATCTCCGCGGCCTCGGCCGCAGCTCGATCCGGGAATATCGCGTCCACGTCGCGGTCGCTCTTCTCGCGCGCCGTTTCGACCGCCGGGCGTCGTCTGATGGCGCTGGCCGCAGCCTTCGTCCTGGCCGGCGCGAGCGTGCTCGCGGGACCGGGATCCAGCTCGAGCGTCGCGGCCACCGGCAACGTCGCCTTCCCCGACCTTCCGGTCGGTTTCGCCAAGGTCGAGCTGGCCCAAGGGCTGAAGAACCCGACGGCCATCGCCTTCGCGCAGAACGGCGACATCTACATCGCCCAGCAAAAGGGAGCGATTCTGCTCGATCGGGGTGGCGTCGTTCAGACCACTCCTGTGATCACGATTCCCTCCGACACCGGAACCGAGACCGGCGTCCTGGGCCTGGCCCTGGATCCCAACTTCGCGACCAACGGCCATATGTACGTGGCCTACACGACGGTCGACCTGCACGCCCAGCTGTCGCGGTTCACGGTGACCGGCAGCGGCACCATCTCGAGCCTGGCGAGCGAAGTCGTCTATTGGCGCGGCAACCAGCTTCAGGTCTTTCACCACGCCATCAACGACGTCCACATCGGCCCGGACGGAAAGCTCTGGTTCAGCGTCGGTGACAACGACCCTTCGATAACCAACGCCACGGTCCTCACCAACGGCTACGGCAAGATCCACCGGCTCAACCTGGACGGCAGCGTCCCGACGGACAACCCGTACGTCAACGTTCCCGGCGCGGTCACGTCGATCTACGCCTACGGCCTGCGCAACCCGTTCCGGTTCACGTTCCTGCCAAACGGCCAGGCCATGACCGAAGACACAGGCTCGAGCTACTGGGAGGAGCTGGACAAGATCGAGAAGGGCGGGAACTACGGCTGGGACTTCTATGAAGGCAACTGCTTCAGCTGCGGCTACATCAACCCGGTCTATGCCTACGGACATCTACCGACCGACGGTGCTGCCTCCGCGCTGGCGGCCTACTCCGGCAACGTCTTCCCGTCGAGTTACGCCAACACCGTCTTCTTCGGCGACTACAACCGGCTCGACATCGAGGCCGTGAAGTTCGACCCGACCTACACCACCGAAGTCTCGGACACGGTCTTCGACAGCAGCGTCGGGACGATCGCCGACCTTCAGGAAGGTCCCGACGGCGACCTCTACTACGTCTCTATCTACGAAGGCCAGTTCTGGAAGATCTACCCGACGGGCCCGTTCGCCCCGAACGCGGCGGCCTCGGCCAGCCCCAACGCCGGCCAGGCGCCCCTGACGGTCCAGTTCTCCTCGGCCGGCTCGTCAGACCCGACCGGGCTGCCGCTGACCTACGGCTGGGACTTCGGGGACGGCTCGCCCGTCTCGACAAGCCCGAACCCGAGCCACACTTACGGCGCCAACGGCGCCTACACGGCCACGCTGACGCTCAGCGACGGCGTCTCGACCGGGACGGCCACGACCCAGGTGGTGGTGGGCAGTTCGCCGCCGACGGCTTCGATGCTCACGCCGACCGTCGGCGCCACTTACAACGGCGGCCAGACGATCTCCTTCAGCGGCTCGGCCACCGACGCGGTCGACGGCGCAGAGCCCGGCAGCGCTTTCTCCTGGCAGGTGGACTTCGTCGCCAACGGCGTGCTCCAGCCCTTCTACACCTATGAGGTGCCGGGGCCGTTCCTCTCGACGACCGGTGTCTCGAGCGGCTCATTCCGGATACCCAACGACGTGTCCAATACGCCGGCGACCTTCTACCGGGTGTCGATGACGGTCACGGATTCACTCGGTCTGACGAGCACGGTGGTGCGGGACATCCATCCCAATCTGACCAGCTGGACCGTCGGCTCGAACGTGCCGGGTTCGCTTGTGTTCGTGGACGGGACGTTGCAGACCACTCCCTACACCACGACCGACGTCGTCGGCGTCGCCCACGTCCTCACGGGACTGACGACGCAGGTCGTGAGCGGGACTCGCTACCGCCTCAACGGCTTCGCCGACGGTAGAGCTCTTTCGGACTCGTTCACCAGCGGCTCGACGGCGGCGACGTACAGCACTCAGCTCGATCCGGTGACGAGTGCCCTACCGAACGGATGGACTAGCGTCGACGTCGGTGCGCCGCTGATGGCCGGCACGGCCGACTACTCGAGCGGCGACCAGGCCTTCTACGTCGACGGCGCCGGCACCGACGTCTACTCGACCAACGACCAATTCCACTACGTCTACCAGACGCTCAGCGGCGACGGCACGATCGTTGCCCGCGTCCGGTACCAGTGGAATACCAACCCGTCGGCCAAGGCCGGGATCATGTTCAAGGAGACGCCGACGGCAGGCGCCACCTACCTCGCCGCGCTGGTCTTCCCGGACGTCAGCCCCAACACGCCGAACTTCAACGGCGTGGCCTGCACCGTGAACGGCTGCGCCGCCCCGCTGCCGCCGGTCATTCCGACCTACGGCAAGGGCGTGAAGATCCAGTACACGACCACCGGCGGAATCAGCTCGCCGGCACCCCTCGCGAACTACCTTTCGCCGAACAAGTGGCTGAAGCTGCAGCGGGCCGGTAACACGTTCACCGCCTGGCAGTCGCTCGACGGCGTCACCTGGAACCTGATCGGGAAGAAGGCGATCACGATGGCCTCCACGGCGACCGTCGGGCTCTTCGTGACCTCGCACAACACTGGCCAGCTCGACAGCGTGGGCTTCGACAACGTTTCGGTCAGCGGCGCGCTGCAACTGCCCCCCAACGACTTCTCGATCACCGCCAACCCGACCGCAGTCACGGCTACTGCCGGCACCTCGGGCTCGACGACCGTTTCGACGGCAATCGTCTCGGGCGTCGCCCAATCGATCTCCCTGTCGGCCTCCGGGTTGCCGGCCGGCGTCACGGCAGGCTTCAGCCCGACATCGGTCACGACCGGTGGCTCGTCATTGCTGACGCTCAACGTCGCCGGCTCCGTGGCCCCCGGGACCTACCCGATCATCGTCCTGGGCGCGTCATCCACGAACAGCCACAGCACGCCGGTGTCGTTGGCCGTGACTTCGGCCGGCGCCCTGCCCTCGCCCTGGCTCGACACCGACATCGGGGCGCCTGCCCCCGCCGGCTCCGCAACCTTCGCGGGCGGCGTCTTCTCGGTCAACGGCTCGGGCGCCGACGTCTACGGCACCAGCGACCAGTTCAACTACGTGTACCAGGCGGCCGGCGGCAACGGCACGTTGATTGCCCGGGTCGCTTCCCAGTCGAACACCGGCAGCACCAACAGCAAGGCCGGGATCATCTGGAAGGCGTCCACGACGGCAGGCTCGCCGTACATCCTCATCGAGACCGGTCCGACCGGCGCGGTGAAGGTTCAGTACAACTTCAACGGGTCCGTGACGGGCGCCACTTACGCCTTCCCGAACCTGTGGATGAAGCTCGTCCGCTCGGGCAGCAGCTTCAGCGCCTACTTGAGCCCCGACGGCGTGACCTGGACGGCCGTTCTGGTCAACAAGAGCCTCCCCACTATCACCACCTCGGCAACCGTGGGCCTTTTCGAGTGCTCGCACAAGCCGGGCGTTCTCGGCACGGCGACGTTCGACAACGTCAGCTTCACGCCGGGTCCCTGAGCAATGGAGCGTTCCCCCATGCCGAAGCTCGTGAGAGCCGCCCTCGCATTCGCCCTGGTCGTCCAGATGGCGCTGGCCGCCGGCTTCGCAGCCGCGCCCGTCAGAGCCGCCGGGACCGGCGCGAACGGCCTGCTCGTCTCCGTCGGATACGCCGAGGACAAGGAGACGAACAATCCGAACCCAGCCGCGTTCCCGGTGCCGTGGCAGGGCTCGCCCAACACTGTATTCCTGGGCGGCCCAGTGGTTGGCCAGACGCAGTGCGGCTCGCTCCCGAGCTGCTTCGACGCCGGCGCAATCCGGCTCGACAACCCGACGGCCGGCGCCATCTCCGTGTCCGACGTCAGCGTCGACATCCACTCGTCCATCGTCGGCGGCAAGGTCTTCGACCTGTGGGGCTCTTTCGTCGTCCCCGCCGGCCAGACTGTGATCCTCACGGAGAACCCGCCCGGTGACACGGCCAGCTCCGACGACTTCGACACGAGCGGTTATCCGGGCAATCAGTGCACCCCCATCACGGTCGCGCCAACAGTGACGATCACCGTCGGCGGCGTGCCGGCCACCCTCGTCGACAGCGGTCACGTCCTCGACACGGGCGGCATCGACCTGGGCTACTGCGGCAGCGGCAGCTCCAAGAACGAGTCCATCGCCTGGCGCCCGATCGGGGCGGCCGGGTCCGCTGACGCGACGCTGAGTCTGGCGCCCGGTTCGGCCTCGCAAGCCGTCGGCGGATCCGTCACCGAGACGGCAACGCTCCGCGACGGCGCCGGCAACGGCCTCGCCAACGTGGCGGTCGGCTTCTCGGTGACGAGCGGTCCGAACTCCGGCCAGACCGGCGGCGCCTTGACCGACGCGGCGGGCCGCGCCACCTTCTCCTACGCCGACAGCACAGCGGGCACTGACATCGTGGCCGCCTCCGTCGTCACCGTCGGGACGCTCCAGACGCAGTCGATGGTGGTGTGGGGCTCCGGGACGACGCCGGGCTGGACGGGCGTCGACATCGGCAATCCGCCGCTCGTCGGCAGCGACTCTTTCGCGAGCGGCGTCTGGACGATCTCCGGGTCCGGCCGTGACATCGGCGGCAACTCGGACCAATTCCACTTCGTCTCCACGCCGCTGCCGGGCGACGGCGAGATCAGCGCCCGCGTCGCCAGTCAGACCAACAGCAACAGCCGCGCCCGCGCAGGCGTGATGTTCCGCCAGAGCGACGATCCCGCGTCACCCTTCTACGCCGCGGTCGTCACGCCCGGGTCGGGAATCTGGGTGCTCGAGCGGGCCAGCTTCGCGGCGCCGGTGACGACGGTGCTGACGATCGCCGGGACGGTTCCCGCGTACTTGCGAGTCGATCGCGCCGGCTCGGCGGCGACGGCTTCGACCTCGGCCGATGGAGTCACCTGGACGGCGATCCCCGGCTCGGGCGCGACCTTCGGAATCAGCGGCACCGTCCTTGCGGGTCTGGCCGTGACGTCCCACACCAGCACCAAGCTCAGCAC
>PMBR01000136.1 GCA_003152995.1 Chloroflexota bacterium
TACGACATGGTCAAGCAGCCCGACGCTCTGAACCTCATGTACTTCTTCAGCCAGGACTACACGCTGGAAGAGAAGCTCGCGAACTACGAGTTCTACGAGGCGCGAACGATTCACGAGTCGTCGCTCTCGCCCTCGCTCCATTCGATCCTTGCGTTGGAGGTCGGCAAGCTCGAGGACGCCTACACGCTCTTCTCGTACGGCGCCCGGATGGACCTGGACAACTACAACCGCAACACGGAGCAGGGACTGCACGTGACGTCTGCCGCGGGGGTCTGGGCCAGCATGGTCTTCGGCTATGGCGGCATGCGGACGGACAGCGACGTCCTGATTTTCCAGCCCACGCTGCCGGCCCAATGGCGATCCTACCGGTTCCGGGTGCGGTATCACGGCGCTCTTCTCGAAATGAGCGTAGACGCCGAGAAGGTTCGCCTCCATGTGGTGGAGGGCGCGCCGGTCCGGGTGAGAGTGTACGGAGTCGACCACGAGATCGATACCCGTGGCATTGCGGTCGAGCAGCGGCAGCCGCGCGAACTGTCTGGTCCGCGCGCGCCGCGGCCGACCAAGAAGGCTGCCTCGACATTGAACGACCAGCAAGATGCGGCACGGGTTCAGTAGGAAAGGGTGCGGGGCTTGAACAGACCAGGAGCTCCTTTCCCCGTCAACAGCGGAGTGGAACCGCGTGAGCTGCCGATGCCGCGGCCCGCCTTGGGCAGGTCTTCAAAGGCCCAAATCGTGTCCACCGTCCGGACATGCGCCCTGCTTGAGTAGGTGCCCCTGTGCTATTGCCAACTCAACCCGCCGCGTGGCAAGGCAAGGAGAATCGGCAGTCCGCTCCGCCGGAACGCCAGGATTCTTTCAGGACCTCAAACGATCGGGCTACCCTCAGCGATATCGCTACGCTGGCGGGTCTCTCGACCTCGACTGTGTCGAGAGTCGTCAACGGCTCTCGCTGCACGAGCCCAACGGCTCGGGCGCGCGTGCAACAGGCCGTCGCGGAACTTGGCTACATGCCCAACGTCCTGGCGCGACAGCTGCGGTCGAGCCGGACCAAGACCCTGGCCCTGGTTCTGATTGACATCGCCAATCCGTTCTTCACCGGGATCGCCCGGGGTGTGGAGGACGCCGCCCGCGCCCAGGGCTATACGGTCATGTTCTGCAACACGGACGAGTCCGTGGACGAGGAGATGGGGTACCTGCGCGGGCTCATCCAGCGCCGCGTAGACGGTGTCCTGCTGGTGCCGGCCGTGAATTCGAGGGGCTCGCTGGAGCTGCTCCAACAGCACGGAGTACCGGTCGTCGTCCTGGATCGGCGTCTTGGGTCCGGCCAGGTCGACCAGGTCCGAGCGGACTCGGAGGGCGGCGCCTACCTGGCCGTTCGCCACCTGATAGAGCTCGGACATCGGCGGATCGCCATCCTGGCCGGCCCCGAGTCTCTCTCGACCTCGGTCGATCGTGTCGACGGCTACAAGCGGGCCCTGGCCGAGGCGAGCATCGGCGCCAGGTCGCAGCAGATTCTCTTCGGCGAGTACACGGAGGGCAGCGGGTACGAGATGACCAGCCGGATACTCGCAGCCCCCTCGCGCCCGACGGCGATCTTCGCCGGCAACAACTCGATCGCACTCGGCGCACTCCAGGCGCTCCGCGACTCGGGCATTCATTACGCCGACGACATGTCGATTGTTGTCTTCGACGACCTCCCGCAGGGAGGGTCCCTGCCCTTCCTGACCGCCGTCTCACAACCCGCGTACGAGATCGGCAAGCTGGCCGCGTATATGTTGATCGAGCGTCTTGCCACCGAGGAGCCGTTGGAGCCCCGCGTGATCGTCTTGCCGAGCAGCCTGATCGTGCGCCGATCGTCGGCGCCGCCCCGTCTCACCAGTTCAGCTGGACCGAGATCGGCGAAGGCGATCGCCGGTCCGGCTAGAACGCACCGGGATCCAAATGGCCTCCATCCATCGCCCGGCCTCCTGGCGAACCTGAGGCCATGCCCGACGGGATCCACCCTGACAAAGGCCAGCCCAGTGGCCGGAACGGGATCACTAAAGCTGCCATGATGGCTGAGTAGGTGTTGGCGCCTCGCTACAGTGCGACTGGGTGCCGAGAGGAGACCGCGAATTGGCTGCGCGCCCGAGAACAGGCAAGAAGACCATCGTCGACCTCGCCGCGGCCAGCGGGGTCTCCATCACGACCGTCTCCCGCATCCTCAACCACAAGCCCGATGTCGCCGAGGACACGCGGCAACGCGTCCTGCGTGTGATGGACGAGATCGGCTTCGCTCCGCAGAACGCCTGGCGCCAGATCCGCTCAGGCCGGAGCGGCCTCATCGGCGTCCACGAGCCTCAGGACTTCAACCCGCCGAACCTCGAGTTGATCATGTCCGCGGCCCTCGGTGTAGAGGACGCCGGATACTCGATCAACATCCTCACCCGCAAGTTGAGCGACGCAGAACTCCTCGGGATATTCCGAAGCCGCGAGGTGGACGGCATCATCCTCTCCGAGGTCCTGACGGACGATCGCAGGCCGGAACTTCTGCGGGATCATGGCTACCCATTCGTCATGATCGGGCACAGGCTAGATAACGCCGGGTTGAGCTTCGTCGACATCGACGTCGAGCATGCCATCGAGATGGCGATCGACCATCTCGTGGGCCTGGGTCACAGGGCGATCGCCTTGCCCATATTCAATCCGGTCATCAGGGGACGGCAATACGGCTTCACCACGTGGGCGCTGAGCGGTTACGAGCAAGCCTGCCAGCGGCACGGGCTCGAGCAGTTGCCGTGTCTGGGCGGTGTGACGATAGAGGAGATGTCGGTCGCGGCTCGGAGCATGTTGGACGAGCATCCGGAAGTCACCGCCGTCGTGGTGCCTCAGGAAGTCGCGGTGGTCGGACTTCTCCGAGCGGTCCAGGAGCGGGGGCTGCGCATCCCCGACGACCTGTCCGTGGTCGCCATGCTGGGCGAGATGCCCAG
>PMBR01000102.1 GCA_003152995.1 Chloroflexota bacterium
TGCTCGACGGCGGCGATCTCGGGCTCCCACAAACTGCCCAAAGGCGCCTCCACCCGCGTCTCCGACGCGAGAGAAGCAGTCTTCTTCGCCGGCGCCTCGAATACCGGCGTTTCGATCTTGACCGCCGCGGGCGCCGTCCAGGTGGTTTCCGGCCAGCTCATGCGGCGCGGGACCCCGGCGAAGAAACCGTCGAGATTCGAGAGACTGCGCTCGAGCGCCCGATCGGCATGCTGTCTTGCCTCGACCGTTCGATTCGCCGAAGCCGCGGCCTCGGCCGCGATCAGGTGGCCCAGCACCTCCTCGCCTTTGGCGGCGAGGTAGTCGTTTGCTGCCATCCCTGCGCCGATCAAGTCTCCGGTGCGCCAGCGCACCTCCGCCAAATCCAGAGTCGACGGCACATCCAGCAGATCGCACGCGGCCAGCGCCTCGAACTCGGAACGGGCCTGGAGCAGCGACCCGGTGCGCAGGTGGAGTCGAGCGAACCGAACCTGGTCCGCTTGACTCGCGTCGGCGCGGTCGTCGACCCGGCCCGGCTGCGGCTGCGCCTCAACGGCCCTGGCCTCCACCTCGACTTCCGCCGCCTTCAGCGCCCCGAAGAAGCCGTCTCCAGGGTCGGAGCCGTCCCCTTTGGCTCTGACCGGCGAGCGGTCCAGGGCCGCGTCCGCGTCGGTTTCCGCGACGGCGCCCAGGTCGAGATTGGAGTCGTCGATCGGCCCGCTCAGAGCCTCGATAGGAACACGGACCAGCAAATCCACGGCATCGTCGTTGGACTGGCTGGTTGCCTCGACCAGGAGCGGGGGCGCCTCGCCCGACAGAGAGTCCGGCCGGGGTCTGCGGGGCTGCTCCGGGAGCTCCGGGGGCTCGACTGGAGATTTCCGACGGGGTCTTGCGCCGTTCCTCATCCCGCCCCTCCCGGCAACCGCAACATTGCCTCGAGCCCTCGACCCCGAGCGCGACCTCGAGGGGTGACCGCGGTCAGCCGGAGCGACTCGTCTCGGATCAGACGCCCGGCGAGGGCACGGATTCCATCGGAAGTGACGGCGTGGAGCTCGCTCAGCGCTTGATCGAGCGTCAGGACTCGATCGTGCAGCGCTTCCTGACCGCCGAACCACGACGCCACGTGGCGCGTCTCCTCCATCCGCAACTCGAGCCGGCCGCCCAGGTATGCCTTCGAACGAGCCAGCTCATCGGCCGGCACGGACTCATCGCGGAGCAGGGCGAGCTCGTCCAGAATCGCGCCTATGGCCGGGCCGACCCGGTCCGGATCGACGCCGGCAGACACGACCAGAGCCCCCGCGTCGGCATAGTCGACGATGTAGGAGCTGACGTCGTAGGCGAGACCCTTCTCCTCGCGGACGGACTGAAACAGGCGACTGCTCATGCCATCGCCGAGGATGGCGCTAAGTACCTCGAGTGTCCAGGCCTCGGGGTCATCTCTGGCCAGCCCCGGAACGCCCAGGCAGAGCTGGGCTTGCGTCGTCTCACGCCGAACGACCATCACTCGATCGCCGGCCGGCAGCGCGGGAGCCGGGTCGAAGACGGGCCGAACCGCCGCTCCAGTACCGAAGGCGCGTTCTGTCAGCGCGACGACCTCCGCGTGCGAGATGTCTCCGGCGGCCGACACAACGACATTTCCGGGCCGATATGCCGTTGCCCAGAAGGCGCGCAAGTTCTCCGGCGGCAGCGCACGAACGCTCTCCTCGCTTCCGGCGATTTCGCGGCCCAGCGGCGTGTCCCCGAACATCGCCAGATCGAAAAGGGTGTGGACGTGCTCGCCCGGATCGTCGAGGTACGAGCGGATCTCCTCGACGATCACCGACCGCTCGGACTCGATCTCCTCGCTGCGAAGGCGCGGTCGGACGATCAGCTCACCCAGAACGTCCATGCCGCGGGCGGCCTCGCGCAGCGGCAGACGGACCCAGTAGACCGTGGACTCGCGATCCGTCGCGGCGTTGAAGCTGCCGCCGATCCCTTCGATCGCCTCCGAGACGGCGCGCGTCGTCGGATACGCCGCCGTGCCCTTGAACGTAATGTGCTCCATGAAGTGCGCCGCGCCCGCTTCGTCGGCCGATTCCAGGCGCGAGCCGGCCAGGACGTAGGCGGCCAGAGAGACCGACAGAGCCCCCGGAAGTCGCGACGTGATGACGCGCGGTCCGTCGGGCAGCGCTGTGCGTTCGTACATCCAGCCAATGCTAGCGGATGGCGCGCCGAAACCCCCCGCGCTCAATGATCCTCCTCGTTCGCCGACGATACGGGGCGGCCGGCGCTCGCACGAGCGCCGGCCGCGATACGGAGCCGGTGGCGACTACTTGATGAAGGTCTGGATCCAGTCCTTCGCGAAGTAGACCATGAAGGCGATCGTAACCGCGTACATGAGCCAGTGGACTTCGGCGAACTTGCCCTTGAGCAGCTTGATAAGGACCCACGAAATGAAGCCGGCGCCGATGCCGACCGTGATGTCGTAGGTAAGGGGCATCAAGATGATCGTCAGAAGGGCCGGCAGACCGTCTTCGACGTCGGCGACATTCACGTCCTTGATGAGCGTGAACATGAGGTAGCCGACGAGGACGAGGGCCGGAGCCGTTGCCGCAGACGGGATGATCCCGGCAAGCGGCGAGAGGAAGATCGCCAGCAGGAACAGGATGCCGGTGACGACCGATGCAAAGCCGGTGCGACCGCCTTCGGCGACGCCGGCGGCCGACTCGATGTAAGTCGTGTTCGAGCTGATGCCGGCCATGCCGCCGGCGACCGCCGCCAGGGAGTCGACGACGAGAACGCGCCCGATGCCGGGAACGGAGCCATCCGGCTCAGCCAGGCCGGCCTCTTCGGCGACGCCGGTTACGGTACCCATGGTGTCGAAGAAGTCGCTCAGCATGATCGCGAAGATCGTGAGGAGGGCAGTGATTGGTCCGAGCTTGTTGAAGACGTTGGCGACATCGAAGTTGCCCAGCGTGGAGAACGACGGCGTCACGGTGACGCTATCGGGCACTTTGGCCACGCCGGCGATGAGCGCCACGATGGTGGTCACGAGGATGCTGATGATCAGCGCCGCGCGGATCTTGAGGACGTACAGCGAGAAGGTGATCAGCAAGCCGAGCAGGAAGACGAACTGCACCGTCTGGGTCGGGAACGACAACGCAACGATCGGCGAACCGCCCTGCGGAGTGACGATCAGGCCGCCGTTTACGAAGCCGATGAACAGGATGAACAGGCCGATGCCGACGCCGATCGATCGCTTCAGCGCGAGCGGCACGGCCGCCATGATCGCTTCCCGAAGTCCGATCACGACCAGGACGGTGATCGCGACGCCTTCGAGCACGATGACACCCATCGCGCCGGCCGGCGTGAGGCCCTTCCCAGCCACGAGCGTAAAGGCCACGATCGCGTTGATGCCGAGGCCGGCAGCAAGGGCGAGGGGGTAGTTACCGACCACGCCCATGGCGATGGTCATGATGCCGGCGACCAGCGCCGTCGCAGCCGCGTAAGCGGCCAACTCCTCAGGCTTGAGCCCGAAGCCGGCCCCGAGAATGCTCGGGTTCACGAAGATGATGTAGGCCATGACCATGAAGGTCGTGATGCCTGCTCGGGTCTCCGTGACGAGGTTCGTGCCGCGTTCGGCGAACTTGAAGTAGCGCGCGATCGCTTCCAAAACGAGTCTCCTCCTGGTGTTCTGCCTGGTCGATCCCCGCCGATTCGGCTGCCACCCGCAGATTCCAGACGCGGGCGGCGAGCCACCTCCCAACCGCGCTCTAACGCGGCCCACCACGCTCCTGACGGGTCGATATCGCCTATTGCAGCCGTTCACGAAGCGGCGGGTGTGGGGTCCCCGTTACTCGTCCCCGGTGGCATCGGGGCCGAGCAACTCCATCTGGACGTAGCCCGACGTGTCGAATTCGAGCTGACGGGGCTCGAGCGCACCGCCGGCCGCAACGCCGCCGGGCGCGAAATCGATCACGATGGCTTCGTCCCCCTGCACCAGTCGATACGTGAGCAGCTGGTCGGGGCGGGTCTCGAACTNNTCAGGCAGATCGAGAGCGGGGTGAAAAACGTCGAGGTCTCCGGCTCCTCCGCGACGATCCTCTCCACCCAGCCCATCCCATGCTGAACCAGCTCGTGGCCACGGTAATGCCGATACGCCACGGTCTGTTTCTCGAGGGGACGGAGGACGTTGAGCAGGTCGATCCGGCTTGAGACGATGCCGCGATTCACGAAGAACTTCGCTGGCGGCACGGACGACACCACTCTCCTGGGCGACGGGGGTGACGGGGTTGAGGCGCCGGTGACGGACCGATGGATGGTACCGCAGCCGCGCCGTCCCGGACAAGGGAATCCGCGGCTTTGGCGCGGCGGTCCGGCACTCTGCCGGCCGCGCGTGTCGTCGCCGAACGTCGGCTCGATGACCAGCCCCAGCGCGGAGCATGCCGGCCGGCTACAGCTAGGTCGCTCCGGCAACAAGAGATTCGCAGACCAGCTGGGACACGGGCGGCTGTGTCGGACGGCGGGGCGGTATCATCGGGGAATGCTGCTCGCCCTCGATATCGGCAACACCAACATCACCGTCGGCCTGGTTGCCGGCGAGGCCATCGTGGCCAGCCGACGGGCGGCGACACGCCCCGCCAGCACGGCGGATGAGCTCGAAGTCCTCCTCGACGGGCTGCTCCGGCTGGACGGCGCCTCGCTCGCCGACGCGACCGGCATCTCCATGGCGTCCGTTGTGCCGGCCCTCGCGAGCGGAGTGGAAACGATGGCCGAGAAGCGCGGCCTGCCGCTGCTCTCGGCGACGGCCGCCATCATGCCGATCCCAATCCGAACCGAACGACCCGCCGAGGTGGGCGCCGACCGCCTGGTCAACGCCCTGGCTGTAGGACGGTTGTACGGCGCGCCGGCCATCGTCGTCGATTTCGGCACCGCCACGACGTTCGACTGCGTTGCCCGCGACGGCGCCTACGTCGGCGGCGCGATTACCCCGGGTCTCGAGATCGGGCTCGAGGCGCTGGCTTCGCGGACGGCTCGCCTGCCCCGGATCGACCTCGTCGAGCCCAAGAAGGCGATCGGCACGGACACGGTTTCCGCCATGCAGTCTGGCATCGTCTTCGGCTACAAAGCCCTCACTCTGGGTCTCCTCGAGCAGATTCGGGCCGAATTGGCCCACGCGGAGAAGGTCGAGGAGAGCGCGATTCAAGTCGTCCTGACAGGCGGCTTGTCCTCCGCGCCGTGGGTTCGCAGCCTGGCCGGCGTCGATGCCATCGACCCGGAACTGACCCTCAAGGGCCTCGCAATTCTTTGGGCTGTGGCCAGCGGCTCGCCCGCCGTGCCCGGCGAGACGATTGCCGGCTGGACCGGCAGCGCCGCCGGATCGATTCACATCATCTCGGAGAAAGCCCGATGACCGAACAGAGCGGTCGCCTGGCAGGGCGTCGGATCGCCCTGGGCATTACCGGTTCGATCGCCGCCTACAAGGCGGTGGAGTTGCTGCGCCTGTTCCAGGCCGAAGGCGCCGACGTGCGCGTTCTGATGACGCCCTCCGCGACCGCGTTCATCGGACCGCTGACCCTCGAGACACTCAGCCGGCACCCGGTCGACATCGACGTGCTCGCGCTCGAGGACGACGGACGGATCGGCCACATCAGCACCGCAAACGACGTCGAGGCGATCGTCGTGGCTCCGGCCACGGCGCACTGGCTCGGGGCGATGGCCAATGGTCTGGCCGGCGACTCGATCACGGCCGCGTGTCTCGCGACCTCCGTCCCGGTGGTCGTTGCCCCGGCCATGGATGGCGGCATGTACGCCCATCCGGCGACGCAGGCAAATGTGGCCCGTGTGCGCGAGTTCGGGTATCAAGTCGTTGAGCCGGAGTTGGGTCCGCTGGCTTCGGGCATGATCGGCCGCGGCAGGCTCGCCGAACTCTGGAAGATCGTCGATGCGACGGTCGACGCGTTGGCCGGAGCCCCGGCCGCGGCCGTCGCGGCGACCACTGACTTCGAGCTGGCATCGGTCGCCCGGCCCGAACCAGCGGCCGCCTCCGCACCCGAGCCGCCGGCCGCCTTCGCGGCCGTCTCTGCGCTCGAGCCGCCCGACGCATCGCGCAACGACTTCGCCGGTCGCCACGTCGTCATCACTGCCGGTGGGACCGCGGAGCCGATCGATCCGGTCCGCTTCGTCGGCAATCGGTCGACCGGCAAGATGGGGATCGCCATTGCCGAGGACGCGCTCGATCGCGGCGCGGCGGTGACCCTGATCCTGGGCCACGTCACGGTCGATCCCCCGGCCGGAGCTCACGTCGCGAGAGTCGGGACCGCGGCCGAGATGCAGGCTGCGCTGCGGGCCCTGACGCCGCCAGACGGCCCTGTGTTCGACGTCCTGGTCATGGCCGCCGCGGTCGCCGACTTCCGCCCGAAATCGCCATCGGACAAGAAGATCGGCCGCAGCGCCGGGATGAAGATCGAGTTCGACTCCACGCCGGATCTGCTGGCCGAAGCATCCGAGCGAGTGAGAACCGGCATTCGGGCCTCGGGGGCGTTGCGGCCGATCCTGGTCGGCTTCGCCGCCGAGACCGGTTCGACCGATCGCGCGGCCGAAAAAGTCCGGGCCAAGGGCGTGGACATGCTCGTCGCCAACGACGTGACCGAGCCGGGCTCCGGCTTCGGCACGGACACAAACCGAGTGACCATCTACTACCCCGAAGCCGCCCCGGAGCGGCTGCCCATGCTTACCAAGCGCGAGGTCGCCGAGCTGCTCCTCGATCGTATCGTCATCCGTCTCGAGTCCCGGGGACTCGGCCAGGAGTCCGAGTTCGATCAGACGAACGAGCGGGGGTTCGTGCCCGACGGCACTGCGGGGCCGGTCGTTTGGACACCAGAAGCCGCCTCGTGAGCAAGGAACCCTCGCCCGAGCGGGCCGCCCGCCTCACGATCGCCTCGATCGCCCGGCTCTACTCGGATGGCGAGCGGATCGCGATGCTCACGGCGTACGACTACCCCACGGCCAGGATCCTCGACGAGGCCGGGGTCCCGATGCTTCTCGTGGGCGACTCTCTCGGACAGGTGATCCTCGGCTACGACAGCACGGTTCGCGTCACGATGACCGAGATGCTCCACCACACCAAAGCCGTAGTGCGCGGCACGACGCGAGCCCTGGTGGTGGCCGACATGCCGTTCCTCTCTTACGGCGTGACCCCGGAGAGCAGCCTCGAGAACGCCGGCGTGATGATGCGCGAAGGCGGCGCCGGGGCGGTCAAGCTCGAGGGCGGTGAACGAAGCGCCCGAACCATCGAATCCATCGTCCGTGCCGGTATTCCGGTCATGGGCCACATCGGCCTGACGCCACAATCGATCCACCAGCTGGGCGGCCATCGAGTCCAGGGCAAGACCCGCGAAGCCGGCCGGCAGCTCCTCGACGACGCTCTGGCGGTCCAGCAGGCCGGCGCCTTCGCGGTGGTCCTCGAGCTGGTTCCCGAACAGCTGGCCGCCGAGATCACGAGGCGGCTGAGTATCCCGACGATCGGCATCGGCGCGGGAGCCGGATGCTCGGGTCAGGTCCAGGTGATCACCGATCTGCTCGGCCTCAGCGCCGACTTCACGCCGCGCCACGCCCGTCACTATGCCGACCTTCACGCGATCATCAAGTCCGCCGCCGAGGCGTATCGCGAAGACGTTCGCGCCGGCTCGTTCCCCGGGCCCGCGGAAAGCACCCGGATGGACGCCGGAACGCTCGATGAGATCCTGGGTCGGACCGCGCTGGATCGAGCCGAAGGCATGGACGCGGTCCACGGCATTCCGCTCGATCGGGACCTCTAGCCTGGTGGTTCGACCGGTCGCGCTTCCCAAGGTAGTTCGGACTCGGGCCGATCTGCGTGACGCTCTCGCGCGGGCCCCGCGGCCGGTGGGTCTCGTCCCAACGATGGGCGCTCTTCACGAAGGCCACGCGTCGCTCATTCGAAAGGCACACGCTGACAACGCCACGGTGTTGGTGACGATCTTCGTCAACCCGCGCCAGTTCAACGACAACTCCGACTTCGAGAAATACCCGCGCGACGAGGCGGCGGATGTCCGGATCTGCGGGGCGGCGGGCGCGGACGTGGTCTTCATTCCGCCTGTCGATGAGATCTACCCGGAAGGCTTCCAGACGAGCGTTCGGGTCGCGGCCCTGACGGAACCGCTCGAGGGAGCTGCTCGGCCGGGGCATTTCGAGGGTGTGACCACCATCGTGGCCATCCTGCTGGCTCTGGCCGGAGCGGAGCGCGCCTACTTCGGCCAGAAGGACGCCCAGCAGTTGCTCGTGATCCGCCGCATGGCCTCGGACCTGGGCATGGACACCGAAATCGTCGCCTGCCCGATCGTCCGTGAGCCGGACGGCCTGGCGATGAGCTCGCGCAACGTCCGGCTCACGCCCCCGCAGCGGGCGGCCGCCCCGGTCCTGCGAAGGGCGTTGTCGGCCGCCCGCGCCCGATACGATGCCGGCGAGAGGAACGGGGAGATCCTGCGGGCCACGATGCGGGTAGCCCTCGCCGCCGAACCGTTCGCCGCTCCCGAATACGTGAGTTGCGCGGACCCGGCCACGCTCCTCGAGTTGGACCGCGTCACTAGCCAGGCGCTCCTATCGATGGCGGTCCGCTTCGGCACAGTTCGTCTCATCGACAACGAGCCATTGCCCTAACGGGCAATGGCTTTGGCGGTTGGCCTTTGGCCAACCGCGAGTGGGCCGCAGCCGCAGCGGGCAATGGCTTTGGCGGTTGGCCTTTGGCCAACCGCGAGTGGGCCGCAGCCGCCTCCTCGCGCTGCCCAGCACCGCCCGCGTCCCGCAGCCGGGAACCGTGCGAACCCGCCCAGCGTCCTCGTCCCGACAGCCGTGGACACGCGGCCCACCAATAGTCGAGCACAAGAGGGCACGGCGATGACCATCGACGCCAACCAACCGCCTACCGGCAGCTCTGTCGGGAACGTCGTCCGACGCGTCGCCGGGGCTCACATTGGCCGTGTGCCCATCGGCGGGCTCGTGGCAGCCGTCGCCGTCGCGACGCTCCTGGGCACGGCCTACTACCTGGGCAACCCGTCCGTGGCCGGTAGTGGTGGCCTCGGGTCCAACCAGAGGGCCCTATCGGCGGAGGGCGCGCCGGCTATCGGCACCGTGTCCGGTGACTCGACCGGCGCGTTCAAGGCCGCAGCCCCCGGCTCGTTCGGAGGCGACAGTGGCCCCACCGCGGCGGCCACGCCGGGCGATCAGCTGACGGCCGGGCTCGAGACGACGCAGATCGTCAAGACCGGCTCCATGGCCCTCGAGGTCTCCGACCTGAACAAGGCCGTTTCCCAGGCCCAATCGACCATCGTGGGAATGGGCGGCGACGTGAGCCAGTCGTCCAGCGCAGGCGACAAGACGGCAGCCGTCGCCACCGTGACGTATCGCGTGCCCGTAGCCAAATGGGACGATGCCCTCCTGGCGATGCGCGGCCTCGCGAGCAGGGTCATCTCCGAGCAGACGAACTCCGCCGACGTCACGGCACAAGTGATCGACGTGGAAGCCCGCCTCAACAACCTCAACGCGACAGAGTCGGCTCTGCAGTCGATCATGGCGCGAGCGACGGCGATCTCGGACGTCCTCGCCGTCGAACAGCAGCTCAGTCAGACGCAGGGTCAGATCGAGCAGCTCACGGCCCAGCGGGATTACCTCAAGAACCAGGCCGCAATGAGCACGCTGAGCGTGTCCTTCTCCACCCCAGCCGCGACGGTCACGACCCAGACTGCTCAGGGCTGGGATCTGGGCGCTCAGGTCGATCAGGCCGGGGGCCAGCTCGTCCGCATGGGGCAGGGCCTGGCCACGATCGCCGTCTGGACCGTGGTCGTGGGCTTCCCGATCCTGATCGGGCTGACGTTCCTGGGCGGGATCTGGTGGATCGTCAGGCGTATCGCCCGACGGCGGCGTCACGTGACAGCCGCAGCCTGACCCCGGATCGAAGAGCCGCCGGCGAGTGACCAGGGTGACGCCGGCTCAGGGGCCGCGACCGCAACGCGGCAGCGACTCACTGCCCCTCCGCGGGTAGCCGAGAGCGGCGATTCGCACGTGCACCGTTCTGTACGGAGCGCTAGCCTCGGCTGGTGGTCTTGCGCTCCACGAGGGCGACCACGTCGCGCAGCCGGCTGACCGTATCCGAATCGACGGCATCGGGCTCGAGGTAAGGGCCGAGCCGCTCGAGGATGTCCACCACGAGGCCGAAGAAGACGCTCGCGTCGGCGAGGAAGAACTGCGGCTCGTTGTTGTACCGAACGAGCGTCAGACGGCCCTGCAGGACACGCCGCTCCTCCACGTGTGCAACCTGCGTCGAGAAGTTGTGCCCCTGGATCCCGTCGGGGTTGTTCAGGTAGTTGAGAGCGTTGTCGATCGCCAGGCCGAAACGAGCGCGCCAGGCGACCATGCGCTCCTGGACTTCGGGCGGAATCCGCACTTCGGCCGTCTCGTCGAAGACCTCGGGCGTCACCGTCAGCAGACCCACCAGGGTCGCGCCCGCGCGGGCACCGAGCATCACCTGGAGCGAACGCTCGAGAGTGAACACCTCTGAGTCGAAACGTGGACTTGTGATGACATCCGTCAGGAGGTCCTCCACGTTGTCCAGAACGCCCGGCTCGGCGAGGGCGTTGGCAAGGTGGAGGGTTTCCTCCTTGAACAGGAACTGCTCTTCGTGGTCGAGCATCGAGGCTCCTATGCCGAGCGGCGCCAGGTCGGCGGTATTTCGCTGTTCGGGGCCCGCGCGGGTCGTCAGCCGCCGGCCGCAGCCGCAGGATCGTAGCACCGAGAGGTTCCGGCAGGCGCGCCTCGGCCGGCTGCGAACTGCCACGGAACCGACTCGCCCGGCTGCCGGGCGAGGAGCGGCCCCGACGCGAGGGGTACGTCGGGGCCGCAGAGAGTTGCCGTGAACCGTTTGTTGAACGGTCTATGGATAGAGACCGCGTAGAGAGGTGGCGTCGGCCACTCGCTGGACCGCGAGCATGTAAGCCGCGGTCCTCATGTTCACTCTCTCCTTGAGGCTCATGTCGAGAGTGCTCGCGAAGGCTCTCTGCATGATCGCGCGGAGCTTCTCGTTTACGTGATCGATGCTCCAGAAGTCGCGATCGAGGTCCTGAACCCATTCGAAGTAGCTGACCGTGACGCCGCCGGCGTTGCAGAGGATGTCCGGGATGACGAACTTGGCGTTCTTGTACAGGATCTCGTCCGCTTCTGGGGTCGTCGGGCCGTTGGCGGCCTCGGCGATCATACGGGCCTTGATCCGTCCGGCGTTGGCGGCCGTGATCTGATTCTCGAGAGCGGCGGGGATCAGGATGTCGCAATCGAGTTCGAGCAACTCCGCGTTGCTTATCTCTTTGGTGCCGGGGAAGCCGACGACCGAGTGGTGCTCCTGCTTCCAGGCCAGGACCGAATTGGGATCGAAGCCGTCGGCCTTGTAGATCCCGCCGGTCGAATCGCTGACGGCCACGATCTTGGCGCCCTGGGCGAACATCAGCTGAGCGGCAATGGATCCGGCGTTGCCGAAGCCCTGGACGGCGACCCTGCACTTGGCGAGGTCCATGCCCAGATGTCGCGCGGCATCCTGGATTGTGTACACGGCGCCTTGAGCCGTCGCCTCATTGCGGCCTTCGGACCCACCGAGCGCGATCGGTTTACCGGTGACCACGGCGGGTGACGTGTACCCGACATGCATCGAGTAGGTATCCATGATCCAGGACATCGTCTGTGAGTTGGTGTTCACGTCCGGTGCCGGGATGTCCCTCTCGGGGCCGATGATGATGCTTATCTCGGTCGCGTAGCGCCTGGTCAGGCCCTCCAGCTCGCGCTGGCTGAGCTTCTTGGGGTCGACGATTACGCCGCCTTTGCCGCCGCCGAACGGGATGCCGACCACGGCACATTTCCAGGTCATCCACATCGCCAGGGCCTTGACCTCGTCGAGGGTCACGTCCTGGTGATAGCGGATTCCGCCTTTGGCCGGGCCGCGGCCGAGGTTGTGCTGAACCCGATAGCCCGTGAAGACCTGGACAGTGCCATCGTCCATCTTCACGGGGAAATGGACGGTCAGTTCGCGCTTCGGCTCGCGCAAGACCTTTCGGAGTCCGGGGGAGAGATGGAGATGCTCGGCGGCCAGATCGAACTGGCTCTGGGCGACATCCCATGCGTTGATCGCGGGGGCGATCTGCTCGGTCGCCATATTCTCGAAACCCTCCAGTGCCGGAGGGCAGCCGCGGGAGCAACCGATCGAGTGGTTCGGCCTGCTTCCTCGAACGACCCCGACAATGTCGCGGTGGCCTTCCGATTGGCCCGGAAAGCGGCGCCGCAGGTTCCACTTGGGCCGGAGTATAGACCTCGCCGCCAGATTCGCCAGCCCGAAGGGTCAGTTGGTGCATAGGCCGAACGGCCTAACGTTATGGCACTGGCATGGCGATACAACCCAACGAATCGTGGGCGCGGCAGCCAGTTACCCTAACGGCGCAAGTCTGGCGACAAGGACCCGGCCGAGGTTGCCGGGCGCGATCGTCGAGGTCGCCCGGGGCGAGGGCCTATTGCGCCAGGACGAGAACGGCGCCATAAGCGCCCGGACCCACGTGGGCGCCCACCACCGGCCCGATGAGCTGCGCGGTGACCAGCTTCGGGGCCGGCCCCGGCAGGCGGGCCAGAACCTCGTCGCGAAAGGCGGCGACTTCAGCCGGGGGCGAGTACATGATGTGAAGCTCCTCGACCGGGTCCGCCGTCAGCCGCGCAATCACTCGCTCCCGAGCCTTGGCCCTCGTCCTGGGCTGTTCGGCGGCCACCACGAGGCCGTCCTCGACCGTGATGATCGGCTTCACGGAGAGCATTCCCCCGATGGCCGCGCGGGCGTGGCTGATCCGGCCGCCCTTTCGAAGGTAGTCCAGAGTGTCGAGTGCGACGAAGAGAGTTATTCGATCGCGCAACTGCCCGAGGCGCTCGGCGATGCCGGCCGCCGGGATCCCTTCGGCCGCCAGTCTCGACCCGTGAATCGCCATCGCACCTATCGCCAGGGAAGCCGACTGAGAGTTGACGATCTCGATGGCCTGGTCGGGCAACATCTCCCGCGCTATCTGGGCGCTGCGCAGGGTCGCGGACAGCTTGTCGCCCAGGCAGACGCAGACCACACCGCCGGCGCCATCTGCGAGGGCTTCCTCGAAGGCTCGCTTGAACTGCCCGGCACTCGGCGCCGCCGTGTGGGGAAACGGGCTGTCGGGGGCGCGCAGCTGGAGCCAGAACTCCTCGGGCGTCAGATCGTCGGGCGACAGGTAGCTTCGATCTCCGAACGCGACGGTGAGCGGCACCTGTCGAATCTTGTATTCGCGCAGCTGAGTCGGGGTGAGGTCCGATCCCGAATCGGTGACGACGGCGACGGTCATCGGTCCTCCTTCACTACAGCGACTGGCGGCCCGATGCCATTTCCGGCGGCGTTGGCACCGACATCGCGTGGAGAATGCGACTGATTCGGGTCACCTTGCAGGAACGCGTCGGCCGTGGCAGAGCTCATCTCCATGCCGCGCAGGCGGAGGAGCGCGGTGATGCCGACGGTCAGCAGCAAGACCGTCGCGACCGCGAGTCCGTCGATGCCGCGCCAGGTGGCGGCGATTCCGCCGATCAGCGCGCCGATCACTTGACCCATGCCGAGGAATACCGAGTAGAGGCCCATGATCGCGCTGCGATCTTCGTCGTAGCCCTCGCTGACGTCGGCCAGGAGACCCAGCGCCGCCGGCGTCGCGCCCGACAGGATGAAGAGCGCGACCAGACCCACTCCGCCGAGACCCAACAGCAGCCCCATCGAAGAGCCGCCCAGGTGATTGATCAGGATGACGTCGACGGCCATGACGCCGAAGGCCGCGACACCGGCCAGCAGCATCGTTGTCCGCCGGAAGCGAGAGTAGACGGCGCCCCAGAACAAGAGGCCCGCGCCGAAGAAGACCGCGAAGACCGCCTCGCCCAGGCCGATCGTCGAGGCCGATACACCCTGCATCAGGAACTGGCTCGGATCGTGCTGATTCCCCTTCAGCAGGAGTGGCGCCTGCGAGGCCCACACCCCCAGAACCGCGTTGATGGCTAGCCACGTGGGCGCGAAGAGCAGGACCTTGTGGCTGGTCGCGATCCTCCAGTAGTGCCTCAGCTCTGAGCCTGCACGCTTTCCCGCCGGCTGCGGCCCGCGGCCCTCGAGCTCGGCCGCCCTCTCTCGCGGGACCTCCGAGACACCATAGGCGTACAGCCCGAGAGCGCACAGATAGAACAGGCAGTTGAGAAAGAAGGCCGGCCGGCCAAACGCGTCCCACAGCAAACCCGAGAGGGCAGGCCCAACGGCCAGCATGCCCCCGAGTGAAACGAGCTCGAAGAGCGAGACCACGCGGCCTCGCAACTTCTCGTCGTGGGAGGTCTCGGCCGCGATGAAACCGAGCGTCGAAGGGATCGAGGCGGCAGTGGAGCCTCCCTCCAGCAGGCGCGTGACGAAGAGCACCGGCAGGTGGGTGGTGAGGCCGGTCATGAAGACTGCCACGCCGCCGAAGAGCGGGCCGACCAGCATGATCAACTTGCGACCGTAGCGGTCCGCCAGAACGCCGAAGGCGATCGCGCCCGTCAGCTCCGTGGCATAGAACCCGCCGGTGAGAAGCGAGATCGCCCCCGGACCGGTCCCTCGGCCGCGCGTCATGTCGTCGACGAGGAAGACGAGCATGCCGCCGGTTATGGCCGTGCTGACGCGCAGCACAAACGTCGCCACGAGCATGGAGCCGATGGAGCGATTCATTGGCCGATAGCCTAGCGGCACCGGCGAAAGCGCGCGACCGCAGAACGGACGTCAGCCGCACATCCGCCTATCGAAGGCACCGGCTCATCGGGCACCTGAGCCGGCGCACGGTCCGCCCGGAACGTCGTCGCCCCCTTCCGCAGGCCATGGAGACCTCTCTCGTGGGACAGGCCGCGGGCGCTGGCTCGGCCGGGGGCGGGTCTATACTCCGGCTACCGGTGGCTCGCCGCGCTCACAATCGCCCTGCCACCGGTTACTAATTGGCGACTCCGGTGAGCGACTTTGGCCGGCCGGAGCGGAGCCGGCGCTCCGGCGTGGCGAGCGCGCAACGAAGGGCGCGAGACGCGGTCCGTGGCCCCTTGCATCGACGCCTCGGGGCCCGCATCATCGGTGCCACGCATCTGGAGAGGCGTACTTGGGACTTTCAGCTCCAGCGCCGTTCCTCGTGACGCTCGACGTTGCGACGGGAAACGTGGCGCACAGCCCGGCGAACCGCCTGCCGGCGCTCGGACGACGGCCATGAACGACCGGGCTTCGGGCGACCGGCTTGTGGGCGACCGGACTGCGGGCGAACCGGTCGTGCGCGACCCGGCCGTGGGCGCTTCGACACGACGCGCTACAAGTATTTCGGAGCGCGTGTTCGCGCTGCCTGCCGCGGGCCACTTCATCGACCGGCCCACGCGCCGTCGAGCCGGCGTCTTCCGCCGAGCCCTGCGCCAGGAGATCGCGCGGCTGCGTGATCCGAAGCGGCTCGCTCTGGTCATCGCGCTCGGGTTGGTGGCCGGCCTCGTGCTGGCCGGCCTGCTGGCGCGCGGCGAAGCGGCAGGTGCGGACGCACGAGCCTATTGGGCAGCCGGCCGGTTGTGGGTTAGCGGCGGCGACCCCTACCACCCCACCGGGCCGTTCATGCCTTATGTGTACACACCCTGGATGCTGCCGATTTTCGTCCCGTGGTCGCTGCTGCCCTGGGACGTGGCCTGGTTCGTCTGGCGCGGCGCGACCGTTGCCGCGATGCTGTGGTCGGCCCACTGGGCCTACAAGCGACGGCCGATGACGACGGCCGTCATCCTCATCCTGCTGGCGTTCCCGATTGCCGCCAACCTGGACACCGGCAACATCAACCTGCCGCTGGCGCTGCTCCTGTTTGGCGCCCAGTTCGCCGGCCCGAGACTCGCCGGTCTGCTGTGGATGGTCGCCACGACTCTGAAATGGCTGCCGGCGCTGCTCTGGCCGATACTCACGCCGCGAGGTCGGCTGTGGGGAATCATCTGGTTCGCGCTGGCCGCGCTGCTGACGATCCTGACGCTGCCGGCCACTCTCGTCCAACTCCAGGTTCTCTTCGGGTTCCCGCGGCCGGCCAGGGTCGACTACTTCGTCTTCGCTTGGGCCGTCGTGCCGTGGGTCTACCTCCATCCCGAGGCGTTCCGGTGGCTAATGCCTTCGGAGTGGCCGGGTATCGCCCGCACCGTCGTTTGCTCGGTCGCCGTCTGGCGGCATCACTGGCGGCGCAGCCCGGAGCGAACGGCCGAAACCCTGCGACGGGTGATGAGCTCCCGCGTTCGTACGTTCCTGGGTCTCGGCGGCGCGTGACCTCGCGCGGACAACTCGTTGCGCCTGGCCCAACCTGCCGCTTGACCGCGAGTCCCGGTCATACCCTGCTTTGATGACTCACCTCGATCGGCTACACGCGAACTGGCCGGCCACGATTCTCGTTGCCGACGACGAGGAGTCAGTGCGCTCCACACTCCGCCATGCGCTGGAGGGGGCCGGCTACTACGTCATCGACGCCTCTACCGGTTCGCGAGCCGTCGCAATTGGCGAACGGGAACGCCCGGACCTCTTCATCCTCGACATCTCCATGCCCGACGCCGACGGGGTGGAGATCTGCCGCGCCATCAAGAGCGACCCGATCACCCGTCTGACGCCGGTCATTCACCTCACGGGTCAGACCGACCGCGCAGAGCGGCTGCGGGCTCTGGATGCCGGGTCTGACGAGTTCGTCACCAAGCCCTTCGACGTGGAGGAGCTGCTGATTCGAGTTCGTTCGCTGCTTCGGACCAAGCATCTGACCGACCATCTGGTCAGCGCCGAGGCCGTCCTCGTGGCGCTGTCCCGAACAGTCGAAGCCCGCGACAACTACACCGAGAAGCACCTGCACCGCGTGGCCGACCGTTCCGTTGAGGTCGCCCGCCGGATGGGCATGAGCGAGCGCGAGATCGAGAGCGTCCGTCTCGGCGGCCTCTATCACGACCTCGGCAAGATCGCCGTCCCCGATAGAGTCCTGCACAAGCCCTCGACTCTGGACCGGGCCGAATATGCCCTGGTGCGGCGCCACCCCGAGGCAGGCGCCGAGATCGTCCGGCCACTTAGGGCGTTCGATGGTCCGGAAGCAGCCGTGCTCCACCACCACGAGCGGTTCGATGGGACCGGCTATCCATACGGGCTGCGTGGAGAAGAGATTCCTCTGGCCGCTCGGATCGTGGCCGTCGCCGATTCCTTCGACGCCATGACGACCGACCGTCCGTACCGGTTGGCCCTGCGCGCCGAGGATGCTCTGCAGCGGCTCGACGACGGACGCGAGGAGCAGTGGGACCCGCTTGTCGTAGACGTCTTCGTAACTCAGTACGTCGGCAGCGGCGAGGGTCGCGAAGTCGCCGAGGGGCTGTAGGCGGGTCCGCCGATTGGGACCGGCTACGGGCGATGGATCTCGCGCTCGTACTCGGGGAAGTAACGGACGATCGTCGAAAGCCCGAACGATCTCAGGATCGACTCCTTGGGCTCGCGGGCCAGCAGGAACTCGAAAGAACGCCGGACAAGGTTCGTCGGATCTGCCGCACCAGGGGCGAATCGGGCAAGCTCACCCTCAGTGACGCCCACCTCGAACTCGCGGCTAGCGCCGTGATCGGTGACGGTGACGCACGCTACCCAGCCGCCGTCGACCCCCGAGCATTCGACCGCGATGGCGCTCATCCAGGCCTCTCCTGCGTCGAATCCGGCTGGCAATGCGGACACCAGAATGTCCGTCGGTTCAGTCGACCGTGATTTCGACCTAAGACGACCGAGCCGCAGCGGCGGCAGGGCCTGTCGGCCCGGCCATACACCCACAGCCTGCCCTCCCGGCGGCGCGGAGCAAGACCGGGCTCCGTGGTGACGCGCGCTCCACCCTCGAGGTTCGCGAGGAGCATCCGCCGTGATGACAGGATGAGTGTCCGTAGAACGCCGTCTCCGAGATCGGCGACGCAGGCGAACGGATGGACTCGCTCGACGAACAAGACCTCGCTCTTGTAGACATTGCCGACTCCCGCCAGCGCGTTCTGATCGACAAGGGCTTCCGCGATGGTCAGAGAAGCGCGTTCTGAGGCGCGGAGGCGACGGACTATTTCGGCGACCTGATCCTCGCCGAACGGCCCGGCCATCAGGTCCGGACCCAGAGCGGCGAGCACCGGATGGACCGCCTCCGCCCGAGCGTCGAACAACTCGACCGTGGGAGCGTCGAAGCAAACCGCCACTGCGCCTGCCACTTCAAGAGCGATGCGGGCACGGGCGGCGGGTCGGAGCCAGCGTTCGCCGGGCGCGTAACGATGCCATGACCCGTGCATGCCCAAGTGGGTCCGCAACTCCAGGCCGGAGTCGAAGCGGATGAGGAGCTGTTTGCCGCGCGACTCGATCGACTCGATCGTCGCCCCGATCAGGCGGTCCGCCCTGGGTCCCGGCTGGCGTGCCGAGGCGGACACTATCCGGCGGCCGACGAAGTGCGGGCGGAGGGCCGCTGCCGTTCGGTAGAGAGTGTCGCCTTCGGGCATCGGCGCGGCGGCCGGCTAGCGGCGAGGTCCGGTGCCGCGAAGTCCCGGGCCACTCGGTCCGGAGGGGCGGCGCCAGTAGTTGTCGGCCTGAGCCGTCTCCGGCGCCAGGCCTCGCCCCGCCACGACTACCCGGCGGCTTGAGGGTCGAAGGACGAAACCACGGTATCCGGCGACGAAACCGGCCTCCTCCAGGAGTGGCCGCCACGCGGACGAGGCGACCGGATCTCCGTCAACTCGAGCGATCACGAGTTCGCGCAACCGACCGTCTTCGACCAGCCCGCGCAGGGCCGCAAGCGCCGCCCGGGCCATTTCGCCGTCGTCGGCCGCGGGCAGCGTCTGGAGAGAGTGCCCGCCACGTTCCAGATACAGGACCGCCGCCCCGTCGACGAGGACCACGTACGCTCCGGCTGCCCTCTGGAGAGGCCGGCGATCCGCGTTGCTACGCCGCGGCCATGCCAGCGCCGCGCCGTATGGGTTCGCGGGATCGGCCGCGGCCAGGAGATGGACTACCGGGCCGCCGCCGGGGCCCGCGCCGGGGCCGGGGCCGGGGCCGGAGCCGGAGCCGG
>PMBR01000101.1:0-9046 GCA_003152995.1 Chloroflexota bacterium
ATGACCGAGATGCGGCACAAGTTCGTCAGCCAGGCGGCCGAACGGGGCGTCAAACCGTCGGTGATCGACGCCGTCTTCGCCGCCTTCCAGCCGTTCGAGCGATACGGCTTCAATAAGGCCCACGCCACGTGCTACGGCCTGATCGCGTACCAGACGGCATACCTGAAGGCAAACTACACGGTCGATTACATGACGTCGGTGCTGACGGCTTTCCGCGACAACGAGGAGAAGGTCGCCGCGGCGGTCGCCGAATGCCGGCGCCTTGGCATCGACGTCCGGCCGCCCGACGTCCACCGTTCGTTCGTCGAATTCACGGTCGAGGACGACGCCATCCGGTTCGGCCTGCTGGCGGTCAAGAACGTCGGCGAAAGCGCGATCCAGTCGATCATCGACTCCAGGCAGGCCGACGGAGACTTTCTGTCGCTCGGCGACTTCTGCAGTCGAGTCGATCTGCGGCTGGGGAACCGGCGCGTCCTGGAGTCGCTGGTCAAGGTCGGGGCGATGAACAGGTTCGGGCATCCGGCCCAGCTGCTCGAGGCGCTCGACGATGCCATGGCAGCCGGCCAGGCCGCCCAGCGCGATCGGGCGAGCGGCCAGACCGCGCTCTTCGACATGGGCTCGTCGCCCGAAGCCCTTGAGAGGCCGCTGCCGCAGGTCGCGGAGGCGTTGTCGCGTGAGCGGCTGCGCTGGGAAAAGGAACTACTCGGGCTGTATCTCTCCGAACATCCACTCGGTGCGCTCTCGGAGCAGATCGCCCAGTACGTCACCGCCTACTCCGGCGATCTCAAGGACGAGTCCCTCGACGGCCAGCGCGTGGTGATGGGCGGGATCGTGACCGGGCTTCGAACGGTGACCACACGGAACAAGGAGACGATGGCAGTCGCCACGCTCGAGGATCTGCAGGGGACGCTGGAGGTGGTCGTGTTCCCGCGCATGTACGTGACCTCGGGCGGCACGTTCGCCGAGGGGGCGATACTCCTGGTGGCCGGCCGAATCGATCACCGAGGTGACGAGGCGTCGCTCCTCGCCGACGCCGTCTGGGTCTGGGAGGATGCCGCCGCCCGGGGCCCCGCGACGATAGCCCAGGAAGTGGCTGCCGGTGACCGCGGCAGGGGTGGCGGCCGACGCTGGCCGTCGGGGAGTGGCAACGGCAACGGAAACGGAAACGGCACGAAATCCGCTGCCGCCGCTCCGCCGCCGGAAGCGTCCGTGGCCGGTGCTGCGGTGCCGCCCGCCATCGGCGTCCCGTCCGCGAACGCGGTTCCGGTTGGGCCCAAGGTCCGTGTTTCGCCGCTGCGGGGTGGGGGAGTGACCGCTCTGGCCGCGGCTGGGCCCGCCTCGACGGCGCCGCTCGCGCAAGTTAGTTCGCGTGGTTCGCCCGCGGTGCCCGCGCCACAGCGCTCGCCCGCGGGCGAGGGGCTCGTGCCGCAGCGCTCGGCCGCTTCGGCCGTGCCCCCGGCGGAGCCATTCTCCGCGCCGCCCGAACCCGAGGACTTTGCGGTCTTCGCTCCGGACCGCGAGGAACCGCCGCTCCCCGATGAGGCGCGAGCCGTCGCGGCCCGTGCGTCATCCGCCCCCACGACGCCCTTCGAGGCGCCGGAGGCCGGGGTCCTCAGGGTAGGCTTCACCCGAGGGGCGGGCACGGACCGCATCGTGTGGGCAATGGAGGAGTTGAGGTCGATGTTGAAGGAACGCCCGGGGGCCACGCGGGTCGTCTTCAATATTCCGGGTCCCGGCGGCGGCACGCTGCCGATGGAGATCCGCAGCGGCGTGGCCTACGACGCCGAGTTTCTCGCTGAGGTTCGACGCCGCCTGGGCGAGGGCCTCGTCCATGTCGAGCTTTCGGCCGGCGGCGGGTCGTGAGCGCCGTCGAGTCGCCAGTCGCGCGTGGCGTCGGCGCGGGGCCGTTCGAGGTTCTCCAGGCGAGTGTGTTCCCAGGCAACAGGCTCGAATCGGCGATCCTGCTCTTGATGGCCGTGGCCGGTCCGATCATGTTCTTCCTCGTTGGACTCGCGCTCGCATTCCCCGGCATTGTTCTCATGGCGATCTCCGTGATCCCGACGGCGGCGCTCGAGGCCGTCATCGCCTTCCGAAACCGTCACCTGTGGCCGGCGCAGGAGGTCCTTGGCTGGATCAGCTGGGAGGCGTCGGAGGATTGGCGCGAGACGGTCGGAGGTAGGTTTCCGGCCAATCTGCGCCAGGTCGACGAATGGCTGGCGCGCCACCCTGAGGGCAGCGGATCGGCCGCCTCGCGGGCCCGGATCCTCTTGCTATCCGGCCGCGCGGCTGAGGCTCGCAGGGAAATCGCCGGCCTGCCCACGGACACCGCGCCCCAGCGGAATCGCCGCGCAGACCTCGAGTTCGCGGCGGACGCGCTCGAGGGCGTAACGCTCGACACCACCGCTGCGGATCTGGCGACCCGCGCCGATCCGGACTCGCCGCCGGCGAGCGTGGCCGCGCATCTCGCCTATCGAGCGGCGCTCAAGGCGGTCACGGAAGGTGGTAACGGAGTGGCCCAGCTCAGCGGATCCCGGCCCCTGATCGGTGCGCTTCCGCCGGCTCTGGGGCGTCGTCTCTGGCTGGACCGGATGCGTTACGCCGTGTGTTCGGCCGTCGGCGCAGTGTGGCTCTGGGCTTGTCTGATCGTCGCGCTTGGCACCGCCGGCGGCGTGGTCTGGTTCTGAGGGCGCCGGAGTACTCAACGCCTGACGGAGGCGCTCCCAGGTACAATGTCCGCGTCCAAGTCTCCCTGCGTTCCTGCCGTAACGGACGTACTGGGGGCGCGCGTCCTACCCTCAGCCGCCACATCCAGATGCCAATTGCGCACCAAAGCCGCCCAGTGGCGCGCACTGTTACCAACTCGTTTCGGGCATAGTAGGCGAGGATTCAACCGGAAAGCGGCGGGTCAACCCACTCTGCAATTCGGAAGGGTGACATGCAGCCGGCTCCTCGCACTAGGGAGATCATAGGTTGATGAAGGTCCCGTCACGACTTCGAACCCCAGTGGGCGCGGCCCTGCTCTCGGCTGTATTTCCAGGGTTGGGCCAGGCGGCGGTGGGGCAGACCTACCGAGGGTTCATCATCGCCATTCCGGCACTTGTGACCGCGGCCGTTGTCGGGCTGATCTTCATATTCGACCGGCAGTCGATCCTGAATCTGGCCCTGAACCAGCAATGGCTTACGAACCTGCTGCTAGTTGACATTGCGGGTCTCGTCTACCACGCATTCGCAGTCGTCGACGCCTACCTCGCGGCGGGCAGGTTCGCGGAACGGCAGGACCGAAGACACGACCAGGAGACACGTCGGCCGCCTGGCCGCAGCAACCCGGCCGCTATCAAGTGGATGTCCGCGCTCGGGGTCGGAGCGGTGCTAATGAGCACGGTCGCGGTCCACGGTACTGTGGCCCAGGTTGACATGGATTGGCAGCACGCACTGTACTGCCTCACCGCCAAGATCCCGTGCTGGGTGACAGACCCCGGTCCAGACGCGACCGCGACCGACAACGGACCGGACGCAACGGACATTGCGATCGCATCAGATCAGCCGGGTCCGTTGGACTCCGGGCAGGCTTCTCTGACGCCGATGCCCACGTACGACATGAACTCGATTCCAACGTTCTCGACAACGACGGATTCGCAGAATTGGGACGCGGACGGCGAGCTGAACATCCTCCTGGCGGGAATTGGAGTTGAGAGGGGCACAACCGCGGGCGAACTCGGGTTCGATAGCCTGATGGTCGTCCGCACTAGCATCACCACCGGTCAGGCCGAGCTGATCAGCATCCCGAGAAACAGCTACTGCACGCCCCTGCCGACCAAGGAGATCGCCGCCAACTACCAGCATCCTGGCTACAACTGCCCGGCGGGGAGCTTCGGACCCCCGTTCTTCAATCTTGCCAATGAGATTCTCGACCAGTGCAAGAAGTGGCCCATCCCTGAATTCGCAGCGACCTGCGGTCAGAGGGGCGACCCGAATCGCTACGTGCGCGCTTACAAGGGTCTCGAGATGACCGTCGGTACCCTCCTGGGGATCCACATCGACGGTTCGATCTGGATGAACCCGACAGGACTGTCGCTGCTCGTAGATGCCCTCGGTGGAGTGACGATCCATGTCGGCTACGAGTTGTACGACAAGCCATGTGGTCCCGCAGGTACCCGGCAGCAGATCCTGGGGTCCAAGATGCCGATCCCCGGCAACTCCGTGTGCGGGGACTCGTTGCATTGGGGGTACTACGTGCCGACTCATGAGGCCGGTGTCCAGCAAATGAAGGACCAGGCGGCGCAGTCGAGCGGTGGGCTTACCGTCATCCCGGTGTCCGGGACGGCGGTGGACGTCGGCATCATCATCAAGCCTGGGACCTACCACATGAATGGCGCCTGGGCCCTTGCTTACGCCAGGACGCGTATCTACGACCCCCAGGGCGACTTCGGCCGCTCCGTCCGGCAGCAGAACTTCATGACCTCCATGCGCAAGCAGCTGGACCCCTGCCACTTCGCCTCGCTCGACAACGTGCTGCCTCTCATAGGTGCGGTCCAAGCTGTGCCGCAGGGGTTCAACACGGACCTGGACATCACCAACGCCCAGAACCTCAAAGCCTGGGCGGGTATCGCGAAGACGGTCCTGGGCGACAACATCCAACAGCTTCCCTTGACGCCGCAGACGGTGGGCGAGCCCAGAGGCCAGGGCTATATCGGGTGGGACCCGGCAGACACCCTCCCGAAGCTAAGGGCGCTGGTCAAGGCGGGATGGGACGAGTCGATGCCGGGGGCCGGGGCCTCCGCCATCGACTCGGGCTCGTCCGCCTGCTGAGGCGGCGCACGCGCGGGCGCTGTTCAAGGGCGAGGTAGTGGTGCCGACGGCGGGAGTTGAACCCGCATGACCTCACGGCCACTCGATTTTGAGTCGAGCGCGTATGCCAGTTCCGCCACGTCGGCAGGGCCAGCCGGCATGGTACAGCCTCCGGGCGCCGGCCTGCGGGCGACATCGAACTCGGGCGCGAGTCGTTTGGGTCTGAGCCCGGCCTGCCAGATGCTATCCTCGCGCCGCTGCGGCCTGATCGGACGCCGCGAAGTGAGGACGCCGTGGACGAAAGATGGCTGACGAGCGAGTCGTGACCGACGCGCAGAAGGCGGAGGTCGGCCGGGCCGCGGACCCGGGGCAGGGGATCGACATCGCCCTGGTGAGCCAGGCCGTCGGCGGCGAGCTCGCTGCCTTCAACCGGCTTGTCGAGCGCCACCAGGACCATCTGTTCGGGCTCGTGTACCGGCTTGTTCCCGATCGCGACCAGGCCGCCGACGTTGTTCAGGAGGCGTTTCTGAGCGCCTATCGCAACCTCGGCTCGTTCCGGGGCGGGAGCGTGAAGAGCTGGCTGAGCCGGATTGCCGTCAACGCGGCCATGGATCTCCAGCGTGCCCGAAAGCGCAGGCCCTCCCAGCCATACCCGGAGTTCGAGGACGAGAGCTGGCAGCCGCCGGCCCCGGAGGATTTCGAGCCGGAGCACACGGCGCTCGCCGGAGAACGGTCGCGCGTCCTGGCGGCAGCCCTGGCGGCGCTTCCCTTCGACCAGCGTAACTGCATAGTGCTGTTTGACGTGGACGGATACGACTACGGGGAGATTGCGCGGATCATGGGCATCTCGATCGGAACCGTGAAATCGCGCATCCACAGGGGCCGTCTCGCGCTCCGCCGCGCCCTGGAACCGGTCCGGGAACTGTTCCGTGGCTGAGATCGTCTGAGAGTTGTGATGCAACGACCCGCCGCAACCCACTCAACCCACGACGAGCTTCTCCTCGTTCGCCTGTACGGAGGCGACGTCGATGAGAGGGAACGCAGCAGCGCTCTCGACCAGATGGCTTCCTGCGAGCAGTGCGCGGACCTCTTCGCGGACCTCGGGGCGATTTCTGCCGCCACGGCCGCGCTGCCGGTCCCGCCAAGACCACGCGACTTCACACTTACCGAAGCCGATGTCGCACATCTCGGCCGGCGACACATCGGCCGGGGGATCTTCGACTGGCTCGGTCGAACCAGGGCGCTCGGGGGTTCGATGGTGGCCGCCGGCGTGATCGGCGTAGTGCTCATCGGAGCCATTTCGGCTTTCGCGCCCGGCGGTAGCGGCGGAGGCCAGGGCACGCTCGCGGTCGCCGGCCCTGCGAATGCCGCCGGCACGAGCGACACCCAGTACGGCGTGCCGGTCCCAGCAGCGGATCAAACTAATCCCGGTCGCAAGAGCACGGGCGAGACGGCCACGACCCTGTCCGGCGTGCCATCTACCGTGCCCACGTCCCCGGCCGACGGAACGTCGCCGAAGGTACCGTCCTCGACCCCCGGAGCCCAGGCAATCGCATCCGGCGACACAGCCCTCGGGCCCGAGACCGGCGGTCTTGCCGGCGCCCCGGGTGGCGTCTCGATCGCCGCGCCGACCCCAGGCTCCGGAGCCGCTGGGCGGCCTGCCCCTGAGCAGGACTCTCGCAACGTCGCCCTGCTTGCTTTCGCGGGTCTGGCGTTCCTCGGGGTCTTGCTTCTGGCCCTCCCCCGGTTCGCCGCTCGCCGGGCTCGTCGCTAGGGGAGTCCGCGCCGCCCGCGGCCCGGCACCCGCGGCTTGAGGCTCGCGGCCCCCGGCCCGGCACCCGCGGCTTGAGGCTCGCGGCCCCCGGCTTTGCGTCTGGAGCCGCCTGCCCGCGACGTTGTCCCAACGGACCCGCCGATCGAACGTCGACCTCGGGGTAAACTTGGTCACCGGCCGCTGCTGCGCCGGCGCCGACGCCCAGCCCGAGGCCACAATGACGCGCTTGATGCTGCTCGACAGCAACGGCCTCATCTACCGCGGCTACCACGCGTTGCCGCCCCTCACGACCAGCAAGGGCGAGCTCGTCAACGCCGTCTTCGGTTTCTGCAGCATCCTGCTGCGCGGGATCCAGGACGTGCAGCCCGAGTACGTCGCCGCCTGCTTCGACCTGCCGGGTCCGACGTTCCGCCACGAGCAGTTCGCGGCTTACAAGGCCACTCGGGCGCCGATGCCGGACGACCTGCGCTCGCAGTTCCCGAAGGTTCGAGAGGTCGTGGCCGCGCTTCGGATCCCGGTCTACGAGATGGCCGGCTACGAAGCGGACGATGTCATCGGCACGATCACCCGCGATCTCGACGCGCGCGGCCTGGACACGACCGTTGTGACCGGCGATCTCGACATGCTGCAGATCGTGACCGAGCACACGCGCCTCATGACGACGCGCCAGGGCGTGGACTCCACCGTGTTCTACGACCCGGCCAGGATCTGGGAGCGCTTCGAGCTGCGGCCGGACCAGATGATCGAGTACAAGGCCCTCAAGGGCGACCCGACGGACAACATCCCAGGCATCCCCGGCGTCGGCGAGAAGACGGCGGCCAAGCTCGTGGGCCAGTTCGGCTCGATCGAGGGAATCTACGCCCGCCTCGACGAAGTGAAGCCGGACAAGCTGCGCGAGAAGTTGGTCGAGGCCCGAGAGCAGGTGTTCGCGAGCCGCGAGCTGAGCCGAATCGTTCGCGATCTCCCCATCACGCTGGATTTGGAAGCGGCGCGGCTGGCCGACTACGACCGGGCCGAGGTCGTGCGGCTGTTCCGCGAGTTCGAATTCCGCTCGCTGATCGATCGGCTGCCGGCGCTCACCGGCGAGTCCGCCGTGGACGCCGCCGAGGCGCTTCGATCCGTGGTGGGGAGTGTGCCGGCGGCGCGCGTTGCGGGCGAGGCGCCGCGGGCCCCTCGCCGCGAGAGTCGCTCCCTGATCGATCAGGGCGACGGCGCGCAACTTCAACTCTCGATGGATTTCGGTTCGACGGGTCTGGCCGAGCCCGCGCCGACTCCTGCCTCCGAACGCCGGCCCCTCCGGCCGGCCGAAGCATCCGGAACCGTGGATCTGGCCGCGGCGCTCCGGGCGGCCGTCGCCGACCCGGCGCTCATGGACCGTTTCGAAGCGACGGACGAGGACGCGGCCGAGGCGGCGGCCTGGCTGGCGGCCACGCGCTGGCCCGAAGGCGAGCACGAGATCGGGGCCGCGCTGTTGATGGACGACTCGCGACCGATGCGGGGCATGCCGCAGGCGCTCTCTCTGGCGGGCGGCGACGGTCGCGTGCTGGTCGCGGAAGGTCACGATGCGGTGGGCCGGCTCGGCGATCTGCTGCTGCGGTCCGGCGCCCGGGTCGTCGGCCACGAAACCAAGCCACTCGTCGTGGCGAACATCGCCGGCGGCGCCACGCAGCCACTCCCCGTCGCCTTCGACACGCAGATCGCCGCGTATCTCCTCAACGCCTCGCTGCGCAGCCAGACGATCGCCGATGTCGCCCACGAGCGGCTCGAAGTGACGCTCCCGCCTGCCGGAGACGTTCCGCCGGCCGTCCGGGTCGGCCTCGACGCCCTCGCCGCGCTGGCCGTTCGCGAGCCTCTGGAGAAGGCGCTGGTCGAGGCCAGTCTCGATCGGCTCTTCCGTGACATCGAGATGCCGCTCATCCCGGTCCTTGCCGAGATGGAGGCCGCCGGCGTCGCCATCGACCGCGAGGCGCTGGCCGCGCTCGACATCGAGTTCAGCCGCGAGATGGCCCGCCTTGAGGCGGAGATCTACATCGACGTCGGCCACGACTTCAATCTCGGCTCGCCCAAGCAGCTCGAGCAGATTCTCTTTTACGAGCTCGGCTTGCCCAAGGGCAAACGAACCAAGACCGGCTACTCGACCGACGCGTCCGTGCTGGAGGAACTCAAGCCGGCCCACCCGATGATCGCCAAGCTGCTCGACTGGCGGCTGTATTCGAAGCTGCGGTCGACCTACATCGAAGCCTTGCCGTTGCTCGTCTCCGAGCGAGACGGTCGACTGCATACGACCTTCCACCAGGCAGTGGCCGCGACGGGCCGGCTTTCGTCGTCGGACCCAAACCTGCAGAACATCCCCATTCGGTCAGAACTGGGCCGGCGCATCCGCCGCGCGTTCGTTGCCGGCGCGCCGGACGTGACTCTGCTCGCCGCCGACTACTCGCAGATCGAGCTGCGCATCCTGGCCCACGTCTCCGGCGACGAGCACCT
>PMBR01000101.1:9113-9270 GCA_003152995.1 Chloroflexota bacterium
GCTACTACATGCTCCACATCAAGGAGCTGGCGCGGCAGCAGGGTTGGGTCTCCACCCTCCTTGGCCGGCGCCGGTCCATTCCAGAACTGCGCATGTCCAACCCGTCGCTGCGTGGCGCCGGCGAGCGGATGGCGATCAATATGCCGATCCAGGGCAC
>PMBR01000056.1 GCA_003152995.1 Chloroflexota bacterium
GATGACGACCGACTCGCCCGCCTGCTCCACCACGGCGGCCAGCCGGTCGCGCTCGGCCTCTGCGACCCGCCTCGTTTCCTCGCGACCGATCACTTCGAGCTTGAACGATATATCGTCGGCCAGCCGCTGGAGCAACTCGACTTCAATTACCCCGAAGGCATTCAGTACCGTGGCATAGACGTTGAGCGCGCCGATCGCCTCACCTTCGACCACGAGAGGCAGCGCGACGGCGGACTCGTAGCCGCGCTTCTGAACCTCGGGCTTCAGGGTCCGGAACATCGGATCGGTATGGGGATCCGCGATCGCCACCGGCTGAAGCGTCTCGATTGCCGTCGAGGTCATTCCCGGACCGCGCGGATCGCCGCGGACGGACAGGTGGAGGGAGTCGAGATAGCCCTCTACGTATCCGGCGGATGCGACCGGCCGGATCTCGCTCGTGGCCTTGTCGACCAGGCCAATCCAGGCCATGCGGAAGCCGCCGCGCTCGACGGCGATGCGGCAGGCGGCCCGGTATAGCTCATCGCGGTCGTCGATGCGAGTGATCACCCGCAAGATCTCGGTCAGAGCATCGCGCACGCGTTCCCGCCGAATGGCCAGATCGTCCGGTGTCGATCGCTCGGACAGTTCCAGGACGAGCGCCAGATAGTGCGGCGAGGGGTCCGGGTCGTAGCTGAGCCGGATTTCGATTGGACTCGAGCGGCCTGCCGGCGTTCGCTTGCGCGTCTCGAGGACGACATGATCGACCAGCCCTTCGCGCAACCGGCGCAGCAGGCCCTGAGTGCGCCCGGCAGAGAAGCTGGCGACGATATCGTTCAGGTGTGTGCCGGTGACGTCGAGCGGCAGATCGAAGCCCAGACGAGCCGCGGCGTTCGCGTGGATGACGCACAGGCTATCGGCATCCAGGACCAGCACGCTCGTGGGCGAGCGGTCGACGAGCATGCCCACGTCGACCACTTCGGCGGGCGGACGATCGCGTGAGTTCCGTTGTCGAGAGCCGTCCAAGCCCACTCGCGTCCTCGCAGCAGCAATTCGTCGCCCGGCCTTCCGGTGCCTAAGAATAGCTAGGCGCACCGAGACTGGCACGGGTCGCCGCCCACGGGGCAGCTCATTGCGCCCCAACACTTGCTCCAGAGTGCGCCAGGGACAGCATCGGCTCGGCACCCACAGTCGACGATACCCCGCACGTAGTAGCGCGTTTGCCTGAGCAGAGTGGGGCGAGCTCCCCGATCCTGCTCCGAGAGACTAGAAGCCGCCTCCGCTCAGGCCGGCTCTGATATGGAGCTCATTGGCCACGAGGGAACGATCCATGACGACCCGCGACCCCGACGATCCAGCCGCGTCCGGCAGCGACCATTCGGACCTCGTGGGCAGCGGTTATGGTCCCCTTCAGCCGCAACGCCGCTGGCGGTGAGGCGGCTCCATTGGGATCTACTTCGGCGGCTCGACCAGCTCGTATGTCACTTTCAGGTAGCTGACACCGAATGCCGGTCTCGCGTACTCGCGGGAGGAGACGATCCGGTAGCCCCGTCTGGCCATCTCCGCGGCGTCGTCCTCCATCTTCTGCGCCAGCCGATCCTGGTACTGGGTCCGGTAGTTTGCGCCTCGGGCGCCAAGAAGCAGAAACGTCATGATCGGGTTGATCAGCCCAAGGAAGCTGTCGCGACCGTACTCCTTGACCACGACCCGCTTGGGCTTAGCCTCGCCGAACAGACCCATCTCCTATACCTGTCCTTGCTGTCCTTGGCGCGCGGTCGTACCGACGTCGCCGACACGATCGCGTCAATTATCGTCATCGTCGGACTGGCGCGAAGTCGTACTGGCCGCACCACGACGTTGGCGATCCGGTCTCCCGCGTCCTCGGGACCGCCGCGGAAGCGCTGCTTCGTCCCATCGCTGGCAACGATCGCCATCAGGTGTTGCACGAGGCGCGGATGGCGTGCCGGCTACCGGATCGGTTGCTCCCGTTGCCTTTCGACGCGGCCGAAAGGCAAGATCATTGCCGCGGCCCTCGGAGAGCCCATCACGGGCGCCACCCGTGGCGCACGAGCTAGGTTCGATGTCGACGGTCGTCCGGCGCTGGCTGGTCAGTTCCGTGAGAGCCACAAGGAGGAACGGCGTTGGGAACGATTCGTGTGCACGAGTTCATCTCGCTCGACGGCGTGATGGAAACACCCAGCTGGACTTTCGAGTACGAGTTCGACCCGAAAATGGGCCAGGCGATCGGCCGCCTCATGGCAGGATGCGAGGCCATCCTGCTGGGACGGACGACGTACGAAATGTTCGAGCCGGCCTGGTCGACGAGAACGGCGGCCGACGACCCGGGCGCACCGTTCATGAATGAAACCACCAAATACGTGGTCTCATCGACGCTCAAGCAGGCGACCTGGAGCAACTCGAAGATTGTCGGACCCTACGATGCTCGGGCCATTCGAGAGGTCACGGACAGCGTGGCGGGTGGGATCTATGTGAGCGGGAGCGGGAAGCTCGTCCGGGCGCTCCTCGCCGACGACCTGGTGGACGAGCTCCACCTGTTCGTCTTTCCACTGACGATCGGCCCCGCCGGTCACCTATTCAGCGAAGACACGCCCGCCACCAAATGGGCGCTTACGACCAGCGAGACCTATGCGAACGGAGTCGTGTACCTCGTGTACCGACGTGCAGCATCGCGAACCTAGAAAGCAATCAGCATTACCACGTCTGGATCAACGGTCGCGGCGAGCCGCCACGGCAAATGCAAAGAAGTAGGCATCGAGCGACTCGCCGGTCGATGAGTAGTCGTTGTCGCCCACGAGGAAATCGCAGACCACTTCGCGGGCGCGGGAGATCTCCCGTCGACGCGGACCCCGCCAACGGTCGTCTGCCAGTGTCAGGTCAAGGAGTTCCAACGCCCGCTCGAGTGCCCCCTGCAGGCGCATGTCGTCGTGGCGTGCCTTTGCCCGGATGGCCCTGCCCACGTCGCTGCCGACGTTGCCGAGTTGTTCATTGAGAGTCAGCGTGTGCCAGCGCCCGGCCGCGAGACCGGCGTGGAGTGCCTGCTCAGCCATATTCAGCTCTTGACCAGACGAGCAACGAGGGTCGCAATCTTCGCCTGCGCGGATGGGTCTTCGACGCCGCGTGATCGATTGCCCTGGCGCGGGCGGATGTTGATCATCGAATCGAACTCGATCCAATCGCCCTGGTCATAGTGCGACGGGTAGAGATTGATCCCCCACAAATCGGTCTGGCTCGACCCGAGTCCTAGCAGGGCGGCCTCCTCGTCGGCGTGCATCTCACCGCCGATGGCCATGATTCCCTTGTCGATGTCTACGACAGCCTTCACAAGATCGCCGAAGCCAGACTCCGCGAGCCCCGCGAGATGCTCGACCGTCACCGACTCGCGGATCACTTCCATGTCGTCTGGCGGCATCTCCGCTCCTTCGGGGAATCACCATCGGTCTTGAGGCCATCGTGCTCGCCTTACGATGATGGCGCATAGGACGCCGACACGCACCCGCCGGGATGCCTGGGCCGAAGCGCACCGCATCCCGGTCGAAGAGGAGAAGCCCGAGGCCGAGCGCGGTCTCTATCTCCACCCGGTCGAGCATGGCAAGCCGGCCGAGAAAGGGATCGAGGAGGTCCGTAACGCCGCGATGAGGCCACGCGCGAGCAAGTAGCGGGCCGATCGGGGCCGGATCTCCGCCATGTCGATCCCGGCGCTCGCTCCGCCATCTCATACCCACACGATGGCTGCCACGCGATCGCCGGCCAGATTCTACGCATCCTGGGACGTTTCGGCCTGCCCGCGCATCTGTATGGTTGAGGCTCCAGGGCCAGGGCCAGAGGACACCTTTGGAAGCGAAGCGGGATGCACAGGCGGTCACAGTCCATGCGCTGTCGTCGAAGCTGACGACGGGGCTTGGCGGCTCGGGTCGGGCGTCGACGACGGCCGAGTTCGCTGCCGTCTTCGAGGCTGCCTTCGAAGAGAATTACGAGCGCGTGTGCTGGTATGCCCTCGCGATGCTGCGAAACCCGAGTGAAGCCGAGGATGCCGCGTCGGAGACCTTCGATCGAGCCTACCGTGCCTGGTCCTCCGACAAGGGCCCGAACGGCTCGCCGCTGCCGTGGTTGCTGGTCATTTGCCGGCGGGTGGTCCTTGGGCGCCGCCGCCGGGCCCGCCTCATCGCCTGGATACCTTTGCCGGAACACGGCGATGAGCCCGTCGACCGGGGCCGCTCCTTCGAAGCGACGGAGTTCCGCATCTGGCTTCGTCAGCTGGAAGGCATAGTCTCCAGGCGCGAATGCGAGGCGCTCGCGCTGCGATATGTCGATGACCTGGGCGATGGCGGTGCGGCGCTGGTTCTGGGCATCTCGCCTTCCGGGTTCCGCACCCTGGTCTCGCGGGCGATAGCGAAGCTGCGCACTCATCCGGAGTTGTGGAAATGACTCGTGATACTTCCGACGACGAGATCTGGAGCGGACTCCGGAGTCGCTTTTCCGCCGGCGAACGGTTGATACGGCGACCGGAGCGATGGTGCGATGAACACCCGAAACAGATGAAGATGGGCCGCCGGCCGACCAGATTGAGAGCGGCAGGTGCCGGCTCACTCGTCGGCGTAGGAGCCGTCGTCATCCTCGTTGCCGTCGCGCTCGGCCTGGGATATGAGCGACGGCCTTCGGCGCTCGCTCCGACCGTGGCGGCCAGCATGACCCCGGGCTCCCCGATCGCGCCAACCGGCCTGCAGACTGGCGGTGCGGAGCCCTCGCCGGCCTCGCGCGGTTCCGCTGTTGTTCCGACTCCCGACCAGAGCGTCCCCTCAGGCACGTTCAGGGCGACCGGCACGATGCTCACCAACGACAACAACGACTCCGCAACCCTGCTGGCCGACGGGCGCGTTCTGATACTGGGGGACGCCGCGACATCACCGCAGGTATATGACCCGAAGACCGGTAAGTTCGGCGCCACCGGGTCGATGACCACGTCTCGCCGCGGAAGTACGGCCACCCGCCTGACCGACGGCCGGGTGCTCGTCGTCGGCGGCATGGACGTCGACACCGACAAGGTGCTGGCCACTGCCGAGCTATACGACCCCGCGACCGGCACATTCAGCCCGACCGGCTCGATGCGAGCCACTCGCGTGTGGGGCACCGCCACACTCCTGCCCGGCGGCCGATTGCTCGTCGCCGGCGGCTTTGACAACTCTGCTCGAGAGCTCGCCTCAACCGAGCTGTACGATCCGGCGACCGGCAAGTTCAGCTCGACCGGCTCGATGGCCGTCCCTCGTGCCAACTTCACCGCAACGATGCTCGCGACCGGCCGAGTGCTTGTGGCTGGAGGCGGTGGCGAGGGCGGAGCCGGCGCCTCAGCCGAGTTGTACGACCCAACGACCGGCAAGTTCAGTCGGACCGGGTCGCTCACAGTCGCTCGCTATCATCAGACTGCGACGCTGCTGAAAGATGGCCGGGTGCTGATTGTCGGAGGCAATAACGGCCACTGGGCCGTCAACTCACCCGAGCTGTACAACCCGGCGACGGGCAAGTTCAGCGCCACCGGGGCGATGAGCACGGATCGCATGCTGCACAGCTCGACACTGCTGTCGGACGGTCGCGTCCTCGTGGTCGGCGGGCAAGCGCCGGCCGCCAGTGGTGCCAGTTTCATTCTTGCCTCGTGCGAGCTGTATGACCCGGCAACCGGCAGGTTCACCCCAACCGGCTCATTGATCCAGGCTCGCATTGATCAAACCGCCACCTTGCTAACCGACGGTCGCGTCCTCATCGCCGGCGGCGGAGACATCTCGGGATGGCTCGCCTCGGCCGAGCTATACCGGCCGTAGGGTCCGTCTGGCGAGGATTCGTCGACGTTACGCAAGGGACCGCGTTTCGGAAAGGCGGAGGAACGCGATGCCGCCCCCGGCCCGTGATGGGTAGCAGTGTTCCATTTCGAACGTCTCCTAGGGGGTCCGGAGTAACCGAGTAGCCGTCCGCGGCCAGAGGCACTGGCTGCCGTGCAAGGTCGCGGTGGGCACGTGCCCGATACGACGCTGCCGGGTTCCGGGCCATGATCTGCTTCGCCTTGGCGATGATCGACTTCGGCTCAAGCCCGTAAGCGATGAGCCCCCTCACGATGGGTCAATCGTGCCTCGACCAGCCGAAGGGCTAACCCACGGTTATGACCACGTTGCCCTTCTTGTGCCCTGTGTCCACATAGCGATGAGCTTCGACGATCTGTTCGATCGGGTAGGTTCGGTCGATTACCGGCTGTAGCTGGCCCGCCTCTGTTAGCTCCTTGAGCAACGCGAGGTCTTCGTGGTGGAACGCCGGCGATCCACTGGTGACCGAAACGTACTTCCCACCGGGCGTTAGGCCACCCTTGCCTTCGAGCCTAGCAGTGCGGTGCGCCGCTGGCACCGCGTCGAAGATGAGATCGTAGAGGTCTCCGCGCTCCAGGAAGTCTTCTTTGGTGTAGTCGATGACCGACTCGGCACCCAGAGAAGCCACCAGATCGAGATTGGCCGTACTGCAGACGCCCACAACGCTCGCCCCAAAGTGCTTCGCGAGCTGGACGGCAGATGTACCGACGGCCCCTGACGCTCCGTAGATCAGGACCCTCTGGCCGTCCTGGATGCCTCCTCGCTTCAAATAATGCAGGGCCAGCAGCCCACCATAAGGGATCGCCGCCGCCTCCTCGTAGCTCACGTTGCTCGGCTTCAGGGCCAGCAACCCCCGTTGCGAAATGCACTTGAACTGGGCGTAGGTGGCGAACCCGAACCGATCGAACCCGAAAACCTCGTCGCCCGGCCTGAACGACTCCACATCCTTGCCGACTGAGACGACATCCCCGGCCAGCACCATCCCCAAGGGCTTTCGCGGGGCTCGGAAGCCGATCACCACCCGCATGGGGAACCACAATCGAAGGTGGACCCTGCCGCTTCGGACGATGCAGTCACTCGAGGTCACCGCAGTCGCTCGGATACGGATGCACACTTCGTGACTCTTTGGAACGGGCTGGTCGACCTCTCGGAGCTGGAGTACTTCGGGTGGTCCGTACCTCGAGCAGACGACCGCTTTCACGAGACCCTCGCTTCGGATCGATACCGCGAGTGCCCGTCTATCGCGGGCACTTTCGGACAAGAGTCTGCTCCAGACTGTCGCCGAGCGGTACGCGCCCCGAAGCGGGATCGGGTCGCCCGGCCTGACCGTGGCGACACTCCTGGTCGGTGCTGGCGAGGTCCGCGACGTTTCGTGGTGGCCAACAGGCTCGTAGCGCTCAAGGGCGTAGCCAAACGGCGCGGCGGATCGGTCCACGCTATCGCCACGCTCTCTCTGCAGACTGTCGCCATCAGGCGAAGCCGACAGCCATTCCCCGCCAGCCTCGGCGCTGTTGCGTGGGCGGTCTACTGACCCGAGGCGGCTCCGTGGGCAGAGATGTTCGTGTCGATCCGACGGATTGCGAGGGCGGTCGCGTGCCGGTGACGGCCGACATCGAGGCAGGCTACGGACTACCGCCCGGCGATCTAGCCGAGATGCTCCTGGACGCCGGGGCCGCAGGCTGCCGGAGGAGTTGCGCAATCGTGCGATTGACACCGTCTGCTTGCCCTCGCGCTCATCGCAGTCGGTGAGGCTTGGCGCTAGTGGTTCCGCTGCGTTATCCCAAAGACATTGCCTTCGGGGTCACGAAAGGAGCACCAGCGGTAGGGCGAATCCGGCCCGCCCTCGATCTCGCTGAGCGGCTTCACCCCTGCCTCAACCAGCTGAGTCCTCGCAGCCTCCATGTCCTCCACTGCGAAGCTGACTTGATAGCCCCGCGCGTCGTACGGCGGGAGCGAGTGGCGCGACATCAACTCAAAGAGATTCCCACCTAAGTCGAACTGGGCCCAGCCCTCGCCTGCGCTGGTCTCCGCCAAGCCAAGGGTGTCGCGGTAGAACCGTTGTTCCGCCTCGAAGTCGTCGACCACAACGCCGATCCACAGCGGCCATGCGAGCTTCGTGTTCATGAACACAACCTGCCGAGTACGTACTAGTCCCTTGGATGATAGGTGACCGATGCGCGCTGTCGCGGAGGGCTCAACGTGGCGTTGTGAGGTTCGGGCCAGCAGCCTGAGGTTGCTCGACCGGTGCGTCCGGTTGGTAAATCAACCGACGCCCCGTCAGCGATCGCCTGTGCAGAGCGATACCGCGTGAGGAGCCCGGTGGGGCTGGCACCCTCCCGGCCTCGGGCTCAGGCGTCGGCTGCCCGGCGCAGGCGCTCGAGCTCGCG
>PMBR01000029.1 GCA_003152995.1 Chloroflexota bacterium
CCGTACGGCTTCCAGGAGAACGCGGACGACATCTCCGATCGGGCGCTCGACTACTTCCGCGACTCCGTCGGCAATCCATTCACGATCGCCACATTCCGATCCACCGAGGTCGACACGCTGGTGCGCGAGACGGCTCACGCCCGGGTTCGAGCGGCCCGGCTGGTTTTCGCCGGGCCCGGGAGCCCGTCCTACGCGCTCCGCCAATGGCTTGGCACCGAGATACCGCGGCTTCTGGCCGAGAAACTCGCCCAGGGTGGCGCGGTGACGATGGCAAGCGCAGCCGCCCTGACTCTGGGCCGCTTCACGATCCCTGTCTACGAGATCTACAAGGCGGGGGAGGCCCCGCGCTGGCTCGACGGGTTGGATCTACTGACCCCCCTAGGCTTGCCCGTTGCAGTCGTGCCTCACTACGACAATGCCGAGGGCGGCAACCATGACACGCGCTTCTGCTACATGGGCGAACGGCGGCTGCGGGCTCTGGAGGCGGAGCTACCCGCGGAGGTCTTCATCCTTGGCGTCGACGGGCACACGGCCCTGGTCATCGATCTGGAGTCCAGGTCGGCGTCTGTCCTGGGCCTGGGCACGGTCACCGTTCGGAAGGATGGCCGAAGCACGGTCTTCGCGGCCGGGTCCGAGGTGTCGATCGCGGAACTCGTCGCCGCGGCCTTCTCGACGGGTGGCGCAACTGCGCCGGCCGCGCCGCCGTCCGCCGCAGGGGTCGGCGCCTTGGCAGGGGCCCCGACGTCTCGCCCGTTGCGCGAAGAGGTGGAGCACCTCGACCGCATCTTCCAGACCTCGCTCGACGCGTGCGACGCGCCTGCGGCAGTTCGAGCGATCCTGACGCTGGAGGAGACGATCCAGGCCTGGTCGCGTGACACGGACCAGTCCGATGCCCTGGCTCAGGCCCGGTCTGCGCTGCGGGCGGCCATTGTCTGCCTGGGCGAGATGGCGGTCGGCGGGTCTCGAGATCCGGCGAAGCTCGTCGCGCCCTTCGTCGAAGCGCTGCTGGCCGCGCGTCTGCGCGCCCGCGAGGCCAGCGACTGGGCCGCCGCCGACGGCATTCGAGATCGCCTCCTGGCCGCGGGCATCGAGCTCCGCGACACGCCCGACGGAACCTCGTGGGAGCTGCGTCCGGCCGAGCCCGTGGGCTGACCGCGTCTCCAGCGCGACGGCGGCGGCTCGCCGCTCGGCCGCGACGGCGAGCCGGCGCCGATCTCGCACTTGTCGGGCCAGCCGAACGCGAATCGGCGTTTCGCGGTCACGTCCCGCCTGGAACGCGTCAGACCGGGATCTGGGAGGCACAAACGCCGCCCGGCCACTCGCAAGTAAGCGCTGGGTGATCGCCGCGAGACATTCTGGGTCCACCGGCCACCCAAATCAGTCTCCCGGAGTTGTCCATTGGCATCGGATTCCCAAATCGCGTTCGGGTCACCCGAACATCTGCAAGATCTCGCCTCCAGGAGGGCAGCGGGGCGCCGGTCCGATGGCCCGGACCCCGCTCGGGAGCTGAGAACAACGCGAGAACTGACCCGAGTCGCGATCGTGCTCGGCCGAGGCATTCGTGAGGAGCGTCGCCGTCGCCGTCTCTCGGTCAGGGACGTGTCGCGACTGGCGAACGTGGGACTGGCGACAGTTCACGCGGCCGAGACGGGTGTGGTCTGCTCGCTCGGAACATACGTGCGCCTTGCCGAGGCCCTCCACCTTCACGCCGAGTTCGAGCTGGCCGACCCGCGACGACGAGAGCCGCTGACCCGCCGAGCGGCGGACCCCGTCCATGCCGCGATGGGAGAAGCTGAAGCCACTCACCTGCGCGGGCTGGGCTTCACGGTCGGGATCGACGAGCCATTCCAGCACTACCAGTTCGCCGGGCGGGCGGACCTCGTCGCCTGGTCGACCGAAAGGGCGGCTCTTCTCCATATCGAGAACCGGACCCGCTTCCCCAATATCCAGGACAGCTTCGGAAGCTTCAACGCCAAACGGAGCTACCTCGGGCCGGAGCTTGCCGCCCGCGCCGGCATCGAACGATGGCACAGCGAGACCCACGCCGTCGTCGCGCTGTGGTCGGCCGAGGTCCTGCGAACGCTCCGCTGCCATCGCTCCAGCTTCGCGAGCGTCTGCCCGGACCCGGAAGACGCGTTCGAAGCCTGGTGGCGCGGAGATCCGCCCGCCATCGGCCGCCGCTCGATCCTCCTCCTCTTCGATCCAATCGAAGCGCTTCGACGCGGCCGGCGCCGCTGGGCCGTCCTCCGCGATCTGGCGGGAGTCAGGCCGCGCTACCGCGACTACGCGGACGCGGTAGCGGCCATCCAGCTGTGAGGCTCAGACGGCCGCAGGGTCGAAGAAGGCCCGCAACTCGGCGGCCAGCCGCTCGATCGCGCCGAGTTCGATGTCGATTTCTGCTGTGATCCGCCAACCGAAGGCCGGGTCCTCCCTGAGGGCGACATCCATCGTGGAGTGACTGATGCCATTGTGGGTGAACCCGAGCTGGAGGTTCGCGTCGGCGCTGCTCCAGGTCAGCCGACCCTGCCAGCCCTTCCATTGAGCTGCCATTCGCTCGAACAGCTCGCACAACTCCGCCGCAACGTCGTAGTAGAAGTTGATCTGGACCCGCCGAGATGCTAGGAGCCCCGGCATCTCGAGTACGACGGCGCACGTTGCGGAGCTGTCCTGGGCGATCCAGCGGCGGTCGCTCAAGGACAGGCTCCGCTCGCCGTCACCAATGACCAGCCTCGAGTCTTGAGTTTCCACGCTCGCCTCCTCGCACGACATCGTAGGCGGTGGCGATCACCCTCGACGCGGTACCCTACCTCCCGTGACCGTCGCGCCGAATGACTTCGTCCATCTGCATCTCCACTCCGAGTTCAGCCTGCTGGACGGGCTCGGGCGCATCACCGAGCTTGCCGAACAGGGCTCGCAGCTCGGTTTCGACGCCATGGCAATCACCGACCACGGCGCGCTCTACGGCGCGGTGGCGTTCGTCCAGGCCACCACCGCCAAGGGAATCAAGCCGATCGTCGGCGTCGAGACGTACGTCGCTCGGCGAAGCATGCGAGACAAGGAAGGCAAGGCCGACAGCCAGCCTTACCACCTGGTCCTTCTGGCGGAAAACTGGGAGGGGTATCAGAACCTCTGCCGGCTGATCACCGACGCGCATCTCGAGGGCTACTACTACAAGCCCCGGATCGATCACGAGCAGCTGGCGAAGTATTCCAAGGGGCTGATCGGCTTGTCCGCCTGCCTCAGCGGTGAGGTGGCCAAGGCACTCGAAGTCGACGACTGGGACCTGGCGCGCAAGACCGCCGGCACATACGCGGAGATACTCGGCAAGGACCGCTTCTTCCTGGAGATGCAGGATCACGGCCTGCCGGACCAGCGGGCCCTGAACTCCAAGCTGCTTCGCCTCGCGCCGGAGGTCGGGCTGAACCTCGTCGTGACGAACGACCTGCACTACGTCAGGCGAGATCAGTCGGAGGCGCACGATGTCCTGCTGTGCGTCGGCACGGGCAACAACCTCGACACGCCCGGCCGGATGCGTTTCGAGTCGAACGAGTTCTACCTGAAGTCCGCGGCCGAAATGGCCGCGCTCTTCCCAAACAACCTGGACGCCATCCGCCGCACCCGCGCGATCGCCGAAATGGTGAACCTCAAGCTGCCGTTCGGCCAGCTTCGAATCCCCAGCTTCCCCGTGCCGGAAGGCGAAACGATCGAGACCTGGCTGCGCAAGGAGTGCCAGGCCGGCCTCGCCCGCCGCTACGGCACCGTTACTCCGGAGCTTCAAGCCCGCCTCGACTACGAGCTCGACGTCATCTGCCGCATGGGCTACGCCGGCTACTTCCTGATCGTGGCCGACTTCACGCGGTTCGCCCGCGACCAGCGCATCGCCATCACCGTCCGCGGCTCGGCTCCGGGCTCAATCGTGACCTACACCCTCGGTATCACCCCGGTAGACCCGATCCACTACCAGCTGCCATTCGAGCGGTTCCTCAACCCGGACCGCGTGACCATGCCCGATATCGACGTCGACTTCGAGGACGGGCGGCGTGAGGAAGTGATCAACTACGTCAGCCGCAAGTACGGCGCGGATCACGTGGCCCAGATCATCACCTTCGGCACGATGCTCGCCCGAGCCGCCATTCGCGACGTCGCCAGGGTCGTGGGCATGTCCTATGGCGATGGCGACCGCATGGCCAAGGCGGTCCCGAACCAGCTCGGGATCAAGCTCGACGAGGCGATCGAGACGAGCCCGGCGCTCAAGGAGATGTACCAGAACGAGCCCGGCGTCCATCGCGTCATCGAGTTCGCCAAGCA
>PMBR01000066.1 GCA_003152995.1 Chloroflexota bacterium
CATCGACAAGGTCAACCTGATCCTGGTCAACCGTGGCAGTGCGCCGATGACCTCGGTCAACCTGGAAGACGTCAACGTCTTCGTGGCCGCACTCATCGCCGCGATGCTCGTCTACTTCTTCAGCTCTCTGGCCATCCGTGCAGTCGGCACGACTGCGCAGGCGATCATCGTCGAAGTCCGGCGCCAGTTCCGCGAGATCCCCGGGATCATGGATTACACGGGCCGTCCGGACTACGCTCGGGTCGTTGACATCACCACCCGCGCAGCGCTCCGCGAGATGATGCTGCCCGGCGCGGTTGCCGTCGCCACCCCGATCATCGTCGGCGTCTTGCTCGGCTACCAGGCCGTGGCCGGTCTGCTGATGGTCGGGACCATTGCCGGCGTCCTGCTCGCCACCGTCCTNNAACAACGGCGGCGGCGCCTGGGACAATGCCAAGAAGTACATCGAGTCGGGTCACCTGCTCGACGAGGATGGCAACGTGATCGGCAAGAAGTCGTTCGCGCACGCTGCCGCAGTCGTCGGCGACACCGTCGGCGACCCNNCTCCACGTTCTCGTGAAGCTGCTGGCGACCATCACCCTGGTCATGGCACCGCTCTTCATCCGCTAGGTAGAGCCATTCGGCGCGGGCCGGCGGTCGTCCGACCGCCGGCCCGCGCACATTCGGTCCACTTCCATCGCAGCACGGCCTACGGCCCGGCAGGCGACCCTGGAGTCATCCGCAACGGAGGAGACATCGCGTGGATCTGTCCATCCAGGCGTTGATCATGGGGCTCGTTCAGGGTCTGACCGAGTTCATCCCGGTTTCCAGTTCCGGCCATCTGATCCTTGTACCGTGGGCGATGGGTTGGAAGGATCCCTTCATCAATTCGCTGGCGTTCAGCGTCATGCTCCACATGGGCACGCTGCTCGCGCTTCTCGTCTACTTCTGGCATGACTGGCTCACGCTCATTCCCGCCGGCCTCGCCAGCATCCGCGATCGCTCTATTCGGGACGACCCGGACCGCAAGCTGGCCTGGCTCCTGGTCGTCGCCACGATCCCCGCGGTTCTCGTCGGGCCGCTGCTAACCGACACTATCGAGTCGTGGGTCCGCGAACCAGCCCCGGTCGCGGCCATGCTTTGCGTCGGCGCGGCGATTCTCTGGCTTGCGGAACGCTGGGGCACCAAGGTGCGCGAGATGGAATCGATGACCTTTGGCGGCGCGCTCGTAGTCGGCGTTGCTCAGGTCCTCGCCCTCGTGCCCGGCATCAGCCGTTCGGGCATCAGCATCTCGGCGGGACTCTTCGAGGGTTTGAACCGCGAGGCAGCCGCCCGCTTCAGCTTCCTGATGGCCACTCCGGTCGTAGCCGGGGCCGGGTTGTGGGAGGCCCGCAAGCTGGTCACCGGCGAGGCGGGCGTCCACCCGGAGACGCGCCTCATGCTCATTGGTTTCGTCGCCGCGGCCACGGCAGGCGTGCTCGCAATTCACTTCATGCTCCAATTCCTGCGGCGTCAGCCGGTCACGTGGTTCGTTGCATACCGCGTCGTGGCCGCTGTGGCTGTTTTCTTCCTCCTTCTATCGCCCCACGGCGCATGAGGAGAGGCTCAGCGATGCCAGATATGAGCCCAGGGCGGAGGGCGCCGCGATGGAAGTGATGAAGCAGCTCCGGCAGCGCGAGATCCGCGACCTGCTCGGGCAGAGACCAATTCGCACTCAGCAGGAGCTCGCGGCCGCCCTGCGCGACCGCGGCTTTCGTGCCACTCAGGCGACGATAAGCCGGGATGTCGCCGAGTTGGGCCTGATCAAATCCAACCAGGATGGGGTCCAGTCGTACATAGTGCCGGCCCGGGTCACGGAGGCGGAGAGCACCGGCGAGGAACGGTTGCGGGCGCTCCTGCACGATCTTCCCGTCGAAATTCGCGAGGCGGGTCTGATGCTTGTCCTCAAGACGCTTCCCGGATCCGCGCACGCAATTGCGGCGGCCCTGGATCGAACGCGATGGCCGGAGGTCGTGGGCAGCATTGCCGGCGACGACACTGTCTTCGTCGCTTTCGCCGACCGGATGTCGATGCAGCGCATCCGTGGACGGCTCCTCCAGCTTGGCAGCTGATCAGACCGGCGGAGTCGCAAACGCCACAGACATGGACCGGCCCCACGGCTCGGGGAGGAGGAGGGAGGATCCGAGCGGCGGGGCCGGTGTGATTGCTGGGTTGTGGTCAGAATAATCATCAGTTCCGCTTCAGGTCGCCAGTCCTCATAGGTCCTTCCCCGTCCGGACCTCCGTTCTAATCAATTCGAATGGCCGCACAGGGCTAGAAACGTGGCGCGCTCGCCGATCTGGCCGGTCGACCGCCAAACGGGGACAAATCGCTTTGACACGGGGGAGGGGGGCGGCTAGCATACGCGCGGCCTAACTTCAGGGCACCGCAACGGTGACGCCTGGAGTTTTTCCTTTATCGCGGTCCCTTCCAGGTCCGACCACCGCCGCAATCGACACGAACGGAGCCCCTCGCCGGTGAACAACAAGACTCAGTACATCTCGGAAGAGGGCCTGACAAAGCTTCGAGCGGAACTCGCGGAGCTGGTGAATGCGCGTCGGGCCGAGATAGCTCAGCGGATCCACGACGCCAAGGAGCACGGCGATCTGGCGGAGAACGCTGAGTACGAGGACGCCAAGAACGAGCAGGCTTTCGTCGAGGGCCAGATCCAGCGCCTGGAGGCGCTGGTCAAGAACGCGACCATCATCGACGGCAACCATGGCACGGACCACGTTCAGATCGGTTCGACGGTCAAGGTCGACGGCTCGGACGGCCAGGAGCAGTTCACCATCGTCGGTTCGACCGAGGCCAGCCCGCGCGACGGCAAGATCTCGAACGAGTCGCCTGTCGGCCGCGCGCTCCTCGGCAAGCGCAAAGGCGAGTCGGTCGTGGTGCATGTACCGGCCGGGGACTTCGCGTACAAGATTCTCGATATCCACTGAGCGGGGGCTGCTGCCGTGTATTGGGCCGACGAGCTGGCAGCGGCGGTTTCGGGCCGCCAGGTGGTCAACGATTCGAAGTCGCCCTCCGGAACCGTCCACGTCGGTAGTTTGCGCGGCGTCGTCCTGCACGACGCAATCTATCGAGCGTTGCGCCAGGCCGGTGTCGAGGCGTCGTTCCTTTACGGCGTCGACGACATGGACGCCATGGATTCGCAGGCGAAGCTGACGCCGGACGCAGTCGATCGATACATGGGCGCGCCCCTCTCGCGTGTGCCGGCGCCGGAGGGTAGCAACGCGGCCAACTACGCCCGCCACTTCGTCGGCGAGATCTTCTTTCGAACGTTCGAGCCCCTCGGCATCAAGCCCGAGTTTTACTGGGTCAGCGAGCTCTACGCCGCCGGCCGAATGGATCCGTACGTCAAGCTGGCGCTCGATCGGGCCGATCAGGTACGAGCCATCTACCTGCGCGTCAGCCATGTCGAGCGCAACAGCAGCTGGCTGCCGATCCAGGTGATTTGCGAGCAGTGCGGCAAGATCGGCACCACGCTGGCCACCGATTGGGACGGTGACACGGTCGCGTACAAGTGCCTGCCGGCCATGGTGGCGTGGGCGCGGGGCTGCGAGCACGAAGGCCGCGTGTCGCCTCTCGGCGGTCGGGCCAAGCTGCCGTGGAACCTTGAATGGGCGGCCAAGTGGGGCTTGCTGGGCGTGACGATCGAGGGGTGCGGAAAGGACCTGGCCACGTCCGGCGGTTCGCGCGATCGCTCCGACGCAATCAGCCGCGAGGTCTTCGAAGTGGAACCGCCGCGAAACGTCGCGTACGAGTTCCTCAACGTCGGTGGCAAGAAGATGTCTACGTCAAAGGGTAAAGGCGCCGCCGCGCACACGATCGCCGAGGTTCTGCCGCCCGAACAGCTGCGCTTCCTGTTCCTGCGTCCGCGCCCGAGCCAGGTGATCGAGTTCGACCCGGAAGGCGACACGATCCCGCGACTGTTCGACGAATTCGACCGGATCGCTGCCGCCACCGCGGGCCGCGAGGTCAAGGGCGAGCTGCCGGCCGACCACGAACGGCTCTTCGCATATTCGCTCCTCGGGCCCTCGCCGGACGTCGCTGCCGCGGCCGCCGCCTTCCGCCCCGCCTTTGCGCACCTCGCCATGCTGCTTCAGATCCCGGGCGTCGACATCGCCGAGCGGATGGAGGCGGAAAAGGGCGCACCGCTGTCCGAGCGAGAGACGGCGATTCTGGATGAAAGGACGGCCTCTGCCCGCGCCTGGCTCGAATCGTACGCACCCGAGCGGGCCCGACTGGTCGTTCGCCGCGACGCTCTTCCGGCCGAGGTCGCCGACCTCGACGCGGGCCAGCGGGCCTATCTGGCGGCCCTGGCTGCGGCCGCGGCAGACGGTCGCCCTTCCTCGGGCGACGCCTGGCAGACGCTGATCTTCGGCGTCGCCGGGGAGTGCGAGCTGGCCGCCGGCCGCGCCTTCGGGGCGCTCTACGCCTCCTTCCTCGGCCGCCCGAACGGCCCGCGCGCCGGCTGGCTGCTCGCCAGCCTTGAACCTGCCTTCGTTGTGGAGCGGTTGAGGGCCGCGGGCGCATTCGCCGCCGCGTAAGGGGCGCACCTCCGCGGCCACACCGGACACATGGAAGTAAGTGTCCCGCGTCAAGAATCTTGGACACTTTCGGGCCAAGATAGGTGGACACCTCGGGCTCTGCGAGGTAGGCCGACAGGGGTGTGGCGAAGCCGAGCGACTCGTGCGTCCTGGTCTGGTTGAAGCGCCGGCGGAACGCCTCAGATTCCTGCGCCGGGGTGATGGCGTCAGGGATCTCGAGGCCGTACTGGTTGAGGTAGGGCCGTGGCGTTGATCTTTTGGGCGGCAGGCTGGGTTGCCCTCTTAGGCTGGTGTGGCCGGTGCTTCTTCGGTTACTTCTTTGCCGTCAGGAAGGCACTTGGTCGCGACCCGTTCCCAAGTCTGACGGAGATGTTCGACACGTACTTCGCAGAGCTCTGGCCAGCGTTCTACAAGCATCAGACTGACCCGGCCATGGAGTGGATGAGACGCCGAATGTGGATAGCTTTTGCGCTCTGGATCGGCAACGGGATACTGGGCCTCAGGGTGTGGGCTGCGATCCTGGGCTGGATCTAGGGTCCAGAACGGCGCAGTGTCGCACTCGCACCAAGATCAGGAGGTAGACGTGTCGTTCCTCAGAGGCCCGCACAGGTCGCCCTCGGTGCTCGGACCTCGTTTCCGTCCCAGTATCGCTATGGCGTGAAATCGGCAAGATCCAGAAGCTGGGGCTGCTGACGGCGGTCGTTTGCCTCGTCGAACTCGCGCCGCCGAAGGCCTTCTGCCCGGTTGCCGCCGGCTTCGCTACGAAATGATCGGCAAGCGGCTGGCCCTCGATGCGCGCCTAACCTACTGCCCCGGCTACACTCTGATGGAGAGAAGATGCGGCCGGGGCCGCCGGAGGACACCACGGGAGTGAGCGACGCATGAGCATCGGGCTGGCGAGGCTGCGCGAGGAGCCGGATCGGATCCGCCAGGGGGCGATCGACAAGGGCGAGGACCCGGCAATCGTGGATCAGGCCCTGGCGCTCGAGGGCCAGCGCCGCCAGCTGCTCGGCGACTCGGATCGGCTCAAGGCGGAGCGCAACGCCGCCTCGAAGCAGATCGGCGAAGCGATCCGTGCCGGCGCCGCGCCAAACGGCCCCGAGGTCGCGGCGCTCCGTCAGGCCTCGACCGATGCCGGCACCACGATCGCGAAGCTCGACGCTGAGCTGGCCGCCACGGAATCCCAGCTCGAGGAGCTGCTGCTTCGCATTCCGAATCCCGCCGACCCGGACGTCCCGGTCGGCGACGCGTCGGCGAATCAGGTCGTTCGGACCTGGGGCGAACTGCTGCCCAAGGACGCTGTCGTCGATGGCGCCGCCTGGACGCGCCGGCCCCACTGGGAGGTCGCGGCCGACCTCAAGATGTTCGACCTGGAGCGCGGGGCCAAGATCACGGGCTCGGGCTTCCCGGTCTATACGGGCCAGGGTTCGCGCCTGCAGCGTGCGCTGATCGACTTCATGCTCGACATCCACACCGCCGAGCACGGCATGACCGAGATCTGGCCGCCGGCCCTGGTCAACGCCGCGTCTGCTCGCGGGACGGGCCAGATCCCCGACAAAGAAGACCTCATGTACATCGTCACGCGCGACGAGCTGTACCTCGTGCCCACCGCGGAGGTTCCGGTCACGAATCTTCATCGTGACGAGATCTTCGAGGCAGACCAGCTGCCCCTGCGCTACGCGGCCTACTCGCCGTGTTTCAGGCGCGAGGCCGGCGCCGCCGGAAAGGACACCCGCGGAATCCTGCGCGTCCACCAGTTCGACAAGGTCGAGATGGTCTTCTTCGAGAAGCCGGAGGCATCGACCGAAGCCCTTGAATGGCTGACCGGTCGAGCGGAGGTCATCCTCCAGCGCCTCGGTCTGGCCTATCGAGTTCTGCTGATGGCGACAAAGGACATGGGCTTCGTTCAGGCCAAGAAGTACGACCTCGAAGTCTGGGCGCCAGGTGTCGAGCGCTGGCTCGAGGTCAGCTCGTGCTCGAACTTCCGCGATTATCAGGCTCGCCGGATGGCCATCCGGTACCGTCCTGAACCGGGGGCCAAGCCGGAGCTGGTGCACACGCTCAACGGCTCGGGGCTGGCGCTCGCTCGCACGGTCGCCGCAATCCTCGAGACATACCAGCAGCCGGACGGCAGCATGACCGTCCCGGAGGCGCTTTCGCCGTACATGCGCACCGATCGGATCGTCCGGCAGGGAGCCCGGTAATACGGGTCGCTGCCGGAACATGAAGCTGGCGGCGGTTTCTGCTGTGATGGCGCCGCTCACGCCCGATGAAGCACACCGGCCGATTCGGGACAAGCACGGAGGATCCATGGAAGCTCACGGCCGCCGAAGCCCTCGACGGAGCGCGCGCCTCAGCGGGCTGGCGCTGCTGGCCGCATGCGCAGCCATCGCCGCTGCCGGTTGCGGCGGCAGTGGCCCCACTCCAGAGACGATCTACCGCACCTACCCGCCATCGACGGCCGGCCCGACGGCCACCGGTTCAGGTGTCGCGTCGACGCCCACGTCTGCGCTCACGGCCGGTGCCACGGCGACGGCTTCGGCCACGCCCACGCCCACGCCCACGCCTACTACCACGCCTGTCGCGGCGGCGCCATCGGTTTCGAGCACGACCGACACCAGTTCCGCGCCCGACAATCGCTGGCAGGTCACGTTCCGCAAGCCCGTGATCTCCGGGGTCGGCCCGGCTGCGTTGACCGCGATGAACGACTCGATCGCGACCAGGGTGAGCGCCTACATCTCCTCGTTCAACGGCACGCCGCTGCCCGTGGTGGCCGCCGGCGACGGTCCGAGCACGCTCAAAGGAGACTTCTCGGTCGCCCTTGCCTCGCCGTCGCTGCTCAGCCTGCGCTTCACGATCGAGACGTACGTAACAGGCGCGGCTCGTCCCGCGACGGAGGCAGCCAGCATCAACTTCGACGTGGCGTCCGGCGCCGTCATCCAGTTCGGCGATCTGTTCACGGGTACCGCGGCCGCACTGCCGGTGCTCAAGACGCAGGCCCAGGCAAAGCTGGTTGCTTTGCTCGGCGCCGACCTCGTCTGGCCGGCGTCGGTGACGATGGCCGACTTCGGGCAGGGCTGGGTCTTCACTTCCGGAGGTCTGGAGCTGACGTGGTCGCAGGGAGCGATCGCGAGCATGGCCGCCGGAACGCCGAAGATCTCGATTGCGTGGCCGGCTCTGTCGAGCGTAATCGCACCGGCAGGCCCCGCCGGCGGGTTCGTGCAGTAGGTTTGTCGGCTGCCGGGCGCCGGTCCGGGCGTTCGGACGGCGGCGTGAATAGCAGGCGACCGCCGGAGGCGACTCGTTGCGGCGCGGCCGGATATCATCGACGTATCGGGCGCCAGCGGCGCAGCGTCACCCAATGCTCCCATCCACAAAGGCTGGAGAGCGTGCGTAAATCGAGTTCGTGTACTGTCGGGCGGGACCACCGCCATGAGGAAGGCACGACCCAGGAGGTTCGACGGATGGATCAGCGGTGGGAGTGCCTTGACGGTAACGAAGCGGCCGCACGCGTCGCGTACGCGGTGAGCGAAGTCATCTCTATCTTCCCGATCACGCCCGCCTCGCCGATGGCGGAGCACGCCGACGACTGGGCGGCTGCTGAGAAGCCGAACCTCTGGGGCAAGGTTCCGGACGTGGTCGAGATGCAGTCCGAGGGCGGCGCGGCGGGCGCGATGCACGGCGCCTTACAGAAGGGCGCCCTGGCGACGACCTTCACCGCGTCCCAGGGACTCCTCCTGATGATNNTGTTCAAGATCGCCGGCGAGCTCACGCCGGCAGTCATCCACGTGGCGGCCAGGACGCTCGCCACGCATGCGCTCTCGATCTTCGGCGACCACAGCGACGTAATGCATGCCCGGGCGACGGGTTGGGCCATGCTGGCGGCCGGCTCCGTCCAGGAAGCGCATGACTTCGCCCTCGTGTCTCACGCCGCCACGCTGCGTGCTCGGGTGCCGTTCCTCCACTTCTTCGATGGGTTCCGCACCTCTCACGAGGTGAACAAGATCGTCCTTCTCGAAGACGACGACCTGCGGGCCCTCATACGCGACGAGGATGTCCTCGCGTTCCGCAGCCGCGGCCTCACGCCCGACGCGCCCGTCGTGCGCGGTACCGCGCAGAACCCCGACGCCTTCTTTCAGGCTCGCGAGGCCGCGAATCCGTACTACCTGGCCCTGCCCGGCATCGTCAAGGAAGTCATGGACGAACTGGCCGAGCGCACCGGCCGGCGCTACGGGCTCGTCGACTACCACGGTGCCCCCGACGCGGAGCGCGTGGTCGTGGTCATGGGCTCGGCAATCGGCGCGGTGGAAGAGACCGTCGACGCACTCGTCGCGAACGGCGAGAAGGTCGGAGTGCTCAAGGTGCGGCTGTTCCAGCCGTTCCCGACCGACGAGTTCCTCGCCGCGCTGCCCTCGACGGTGCGCTCAATGGCCGTGCTCGACCGAACCAAGGAGCCCGGCGCGGTCGGCGAGCCGCTGTACCTCGAAGTGGTCGCGGCCATCGCCGAGCGAATGGACAGCGACACGCCGCCGTTCGCCAGGGTGCCGCGAATCATCGGCGGGCGCTACGGCCTCTCGTCGAAGGAAGTCACGCCGTCGATGATCAAGCCGATCTTCGATGAGCTCTCGGCCGAGAAGCCCAAGAAGCACTTCACGGTCGGCATCAACGACGACGTCACCCACCTGAGCCTGCCGATCGACAAGGAATTCCGCCACGCCCGTCCGGCCGGCGAGGTCCAGGCGATGTTCTTCGGGCTCGGCTCGGACGGCACCGTCGGCGCCAACAAGTCGTCGGTGAAGATCATCGGCGAGGGCACAGACCTGTTCGCCCAGGGCTACTTCGTCTACGACTCCAAGAAGTCCGGGTCGGTCACGGTCTCCCACCTGCGCTTCGGTCCCAAGCCCATCCGCTCGGCCTACCTCGTCGAGGGCGCGGACTTCATCGCCTGCCACCAGTTCGGCCTGCTCGAGCGGACCAAGATCGTCGAGTTCGCCAAGCACGGCGCCACGTTCTTGCTCAACTCCGCGTACGGCCCGGATGAAGTCTGGGACCAGCTGCCCAAGACCGTCCAGCAGCAGCTCATCGACAAGGCGATCGACCTGTGGGTCATCGATGCCTTCGCCGTCGCCGAGGAAGTCGGCATGGGCAACCGCATCAACACGGTCATGCAGCCCTGCTTCTTCCATCTCGCCGGCGTGCTGCCCGCGGCCGAGGCAATCGCGCGCATCAAGAAGTTCACGGAGAAGACGTACGCCAAGCGCGGCCAGGCGGTCGTCGACCGCAACTTCGCCGCCATCGACCTGTCTATCGGGCGACTGGGACACGTCACGCTCGGCAAGGCCACGAGTAACCGCTCGCCCATGTTCGCGGTGCCGGACGATGCGCCGGACTTCATCAAGAACGTGACCGCGGTGCTAATGGCCGGCGACGGCGACCTGCTGCCTGTCAGCGCATTCCCGGTTGACGGGACATTCCCCACCGGAACCACGAAATACGAGAAGCGCGCAATCGCGCAGACCATCCCCGTATGGGATCCCTCGATCTGCATCGACTGCGGCAAGTGCGCAATGGTCTGCCCGCACGCCACCATCCGCATGAAGGTCTTCCCGAACGCGGCCGCCGCAAGCGCCCCGGCAGGCTTTCTGACCAAGCAGTTCAAGTCGAGGGACCTGCCCGACCACCTGCTCACTATTCAGGTCTCTCCCGACGATTGCACAGGCTGCGGCGTGTGCGTCGACGTGTGCCCGGCCAAGAGCAAAACCGTTTCGAGCCACAAGGCCATCAACATGGAGCCGGTTGAGGACCACGCCGACGTCGAGCGCCGGAGCTGGGACTTCTTCCTGTCGATCCCGCAATTGGACCGCAGCCTGCTGTCGCACGACACGGTCAAGGGATCCCAGGTTCTGGAGCCGCTCTTCGAGTTCTCCGGCGCCTGCTCCGGCTGCGGCGAGACGCCTTATCTCCGGCTCGTCAGCCAGCTTTTCGGCGACCGGATGATCGTCGCCAACGCCACGGGCTGCACCTCGATCTACGGCGCGAACTTGCCCACGACACCGTGGACGGTCAACGCCGCGGGCCGGGGGCCGGCCTGGAACAACTCGCTGTTNNTTCGAGGACAACGCCGAGTTCGGTCTTGGGATGCGACTGGGGCTCGACGCACAGTCCGACCACGCCCGAGCGCTGCTGACCCGGCTCGCTCCGGCGATCGGGGAGGAGATCGTCCTCGGGCTGCTCGAAAGCACGCAGGACACCGAACCGGAGATCGAGCTCCAACGCGGTCGCGTGGCCCAGTTGCGCGAAAAGCTCGCGCATATCGACGGCGCGCATCACGCCGAAGCCCAGCACCTGCTGGCGCTGGCCGGGGATCTCGTTCGCAAGGGAATCTGGATCGTCGGCGGTGACGGCTGNNTACTCGAACACCGGCGGCCAGGCTTCGAAGTCCACGCCGCGCGGCGCGGTAGCGAAGTTTGCGGCTGCTGGCAAGGCCACCGGCAAGAAGGACCTGGGGGCCATCGCCCGATCCTACGGCAACGTCTACGTCGCCCAGATCGCGATGGGTGCCAACGACGCTCACACAACAAAGGCGCTGCTCGAAGCGGATGCGTGGCCGGGACCGTCCCTCGTCATCGCCTACGCCACCTGCATCGCCCACGGAATCGACATGTCCACGTCGATGTCCCACCAGAAGGACGCAGTGAAGAGCGGTTACTGGCCGCTCTACCGCTACCAGCCCAGCGAGCTCGAAGGCGGTCAGCCCTTCAAGCTCGACTCCAGCAAGCCATCGATCCCGGTCAAGGACTTCGTTGCGACCGAAACCCGCTTCGCCATCCTCCAGCGCACGAACCCCGAGCGAGCGGCCGAGCTTGCGACTCTCGCCCAGGCCGACGCGAACGAACGTTGGAGCTACTACGAGCAGCTGGCGGGCATCCACCAGAGCATCCCGCACATCGAGGCGCCGGGGCTTGATGCCACCGCCGCAGAAATCGCCGCCGTCCGGCGTGGCAATGTGGAGGACCAGGCGTGACCGTCGATCTGCGCACCAGTTATCTCGGTCTCGAACTGCGCTCGCCCATAGTCGCCTCTGCCTCCCCGTTGACCGGCGAGCCGGACACCGCTCGTCTTCTCGACGAAGCCGGTGTCGGCGCCATAGTTCTGCCGTCGCTGTTCGAGGAAGAGATCCTCAACGACGAGATCCAGCTCAACCGTTCGCTCGAGGCCGGCTCAGGCCAGTTCGCGGAAGCGCTCGAGTACTTCCCCACTGTGGACTGGCTCCCCGGCGTCGGAGACCGCTACCTTGCCGGCGTCGCCCAGATCAAGGCGCAGTCGACGGTGCCGGTCATCGCCAGCCTCAACGCCGCGACGACCGGTGGCTGGGTCCGCTACGCCAAACTCATGCAGGACGCGGGCGCCGACGCGGTGGAGCTCAACCTCTATCGCGTTGCCGCCGACCCGGGCAAGACCGCCACCGACATGGATGCGGCCGACCTCGATCTCATCGCTGCGGTTCGCGCGGCGATCACCATCCCGCTCGCCGTGAAGCTAAGCCCCTACTACTCGGCGCTCGCCAACTTCGCCGGCCAGGCGATCGGACGCGGCGCCGACGGCCTGGTCCTGTTCAACCGCTTNNTCTACCAGCCGGACATCGACCTCGAGACGCTCGACGTGGTGGCCCGGGTGCAGCTGAGCCAGCCGGGCGACCTGCGGCTCCCTCTGCGCTGGATCGCCATCCTGCGACCCCAACTCGGCGCGAGTGTGTCGCTGGCGGCGAGCTCAGGCGTCCAAACCGGCACCGACGTCGCCAAGGAGATCATCGTCGGAGCCGACGTCGCGATGATGACTTCGGCCCTCCTGCGCCGCGGACCCGGCTACGTCGGCATCGTCGAGGCCGAGCTTCGCGCCTGGATGACCGACCACGAATACGAGTCGGTCGCCCAGCTTCGAGGTAGTGCGAGCCGGGCGAACGCCCAGGACCCGTCAGCCTTCGAGCGGGCCAACTACATGCAGACGCTCCACTCGTGGGCGACTCCGCCGGACCTGATGGCTACTGGTCCCAAGTCTTAGGCGGCCACGGCGAAGGCAAAACAGACGAGCGCCAGCATCCGGCCATTCCGCAGCGAAGACGAGCCCGCACTCCGGCGCGTCATGGAGGCGGCCCTCGAGGTCGACGCCTACCCTGGCTTCAACGCATCGGATCTCGACTATGAGGCGGTCTCGATCGTCGGTGCGCCCGAAGGCGCCGCCGTGTCCGTCGAGCGTGACGTCGTCTGCGGCTACGTCAGTCCGCGCCACGATGACCTGACGGTCCATCCCGAATTCCGGCGACGAGGCCACGGACGCAGGCTGTTCGCAGCCGGTCTGGATTTGGCCGCCCGCGCGAACGAGCTTCGCCTCTATGTGCCCCTCGGCGGCGGCGGGCAGGCGTTCGCACGGGCGATGGGCATGACCTATGACTCGAGCATGTGGCTCATGTACCTGGCGCCCGACGCCGCAGTGCCGGACCCGGCGTGGCCCTCCGGCGTCGTAGTGCGCACCTTCGGGGATTGGCTGCCGGTGCGACGCTACGTGGCACTGCTCAACGCCGCGTTCACCGATCACCCTGGCCTCGCGTCCTGGACGCCGGCCCAGGTCGCGCACGCCCACTTTCGGCCCGACTTCGACCCCTCGACGATCACCCTCGTTTCGCCGGCCGATCGACCCGATGATCCGATCGCGTTCGTGCGGGTGGGAGTCAGACCGCCCGAAGAAGGCGACCCGGCGCCGGTCGGCGAAGTCTGGCTCGTCGGTGTGCTTGCGGAATGGCGAGGCCGTGGCCTGGGGCGCGAGCTCCTGCGCGCGAGCGTCGCACAGTTGCGCGCGCTCGGCGCCGGCCGGATCAAGCTCAGCGTAGAGGCGGAGAACGAGCTGGCCCTGGGCCTGTATCGCCGGACGGGCTTCGTGCCCGCCGTCGAGTGGCCGCACTGGACCCACCCAGTAGCTGCCTCTGGGCGCTGAGCGCCGCGCTAATTCGGCGGCTTCGATCTTCGCTCCGGCAAGCCCTGGTTCGTCACGGCAGGTCGGCCAGCCCAATGGCAAAGCGGGGCAGTGATCGGCGCGATCCTGCTCGTGGCGGCGGCCACAAGACTTGCCCTCGCGCGCTGACCCATCCCGGCCGAAGGGGTCAGCCCAGGGCCATCCGAGCCGGCTGTCCTTGAGCCTCGGCCGACCAGATCACCCGTCTGTCGTCCCCGGCCGGGCTTATGATGGCTCCCGCCTGGGCGCGAGGCGCCGGGTGCGAGGTTCACGACCGCGAACAGGGGCAAGACGGCGCGGACGCGTCGCCTCCATGTCGCGTCGAGGAGGCAACCGACTTCGTGGGCGCTGGCGGACAGCGAGTCGTCCGAAGAGGAGAGGAGCAGGGTCGATGTCTTTCGTGGCGACTGGGGTTCGGACTCACGCGGGCCGGTGGATGGCGCAGCTTCTGAAGCTCGCTCCGGCCGCACTTCTCCTCAGCGGGCTCTTCACGGTCTGGGCTGGACCGCTTGCGCCACAGGTGGCAGCAAGCTCGTCCTCCGGCACCATATATGGATGGGGCAACAGCCCCTACGGTCAGATGACGGCCGACCTCTCGGGCATTGCCGCGATTGCCGCGGGTGGCAACTTCAGCCTCGCTCTCAAGACCGATGGCACGGTCTTTGCTTGGGGTAGCGGCTCGCAGGGTCAGACCGCCGTCCCGGCCGGCCTTTCAGGCGTCACTGCGATCTCGGCCGGCTACCTCCACGGGCTGGCCCTCAAAGCGGACGGTACGGTAGTCGGCTGGGGCGACAACAGCTATGGCGGTCAGGCCACCGTCCCGGCCGGCCTCTCGGGCGTAGTCGCGATCGCCGCCGGTGGCAACCACAGCCTCGCTCTCAAGTCGGACGGCACAGTGGTCGGCTGGGGCGACAACATGTACGGGGAGTCGACCATCCCGGCCGGCCTGTCGGGTGTCACCGCGATCGCCGCGGGCGGCGACTTCAGCGTGGCTCTCAAGTCGGACGGCACGCTGGTCGCGTGGGGCAGCAACAGTTGGGGTCAGCTCAACGTGCCCGCCGGCCTCTCGGGCGTCACCGCAATTTCTGCCTGCTCCGCGCATGGGCTGGCTATCAAGGCGGATGGCACGGTCGTTGGCTGGGGTGACAACTACTACGGTGAGTCGACGATCCCGGCCGGCCTATCTGGCGTCACCGCGGTTGCGGCCGGGTGGTACCACAGCCTCGCCCTCAAGTCCGACGGCACGGTTGTCGCTTGGGGCTTGAACCTGTGGGGCGAGACCTACGTGCCGAGCGGACTCTCCGGCGCTACCGCCATTGCAGCCGGCATGAGCTACAGCCTCGCCGTAGCGCCTGCGGGCCCCGCGACGACGATCGGCATCACTGCACTCAGCTGGCAGCTTACGGCAGGCGACCCGGTCTCCGTTGTCGTCACTCCCAGGGACCAATTCGGCCACGTAGCCGCCGCATACAGAGGCACGATCCACTTCACCAGCAGCGACTCGCAGGCCAGCCTGCCGGCCGACTACACGTTCACAGAAGCCGATGCGGGTGTCCATAGCTTCAGCGTCACACTCGGGACCGTGGGCAGCCAGTCGGTCGGGGCCACCGACACGGCGGCCAGTTCGATCACCGGAGTTCTTCCCGGCTTCACCGTGTCCCCCGGCGCGCTCGATCACCTCGTCCTGAGTCCTGCTGACGCGACCATCGTGGCCGGCAGCGGCCAGAGTTACTCGGCCCAAGGCTTGGACGCCTACGGCAACTCGCTGGGCGACCTGGCCGCTTCGACGACTTTCAGCATCACCGGTTCCGGCACCTGTGAAGGGGCTTTCTGTCGGGCTACGGTCGCGGGTGACTACACCATCACCGCGACAGACGGCAGCGCCGCCGGGACGACCACCCTCCACGTGATAGGTGGCTGGATTTCGCGCCTCGACGTCTCCGGACTGATCTCGCCAACAAAGACCGGCGTCGTCGGCACCATGAAGGTCGTCGCTCAGGATCCGTATGGCAACCCGTCGACGTGGTACCGGGGAACCGTTCACTTCGCGAGCACGGATCCGCGCGCCGTTCTTCCGGCCGACTACAGCTTCACCGTGGGCGATGCCGGAACCCACACCTTCACCGCCACTCTAAACACGGCCGGAACATGGTCGGTGACTGCAACAGACAACGCCGGCTATAGCGGCGTCCAGTCAGGCATCGTTGTTGTTCCCAACACCGTCGACCAGCTGGTCCTCCTTCCGTCCAACGTGACCGTCACTGCGGGTCAGAGCTGGACTTACCAGGCTATCGGCTACGACGCCCTCGGCAATTCGCTGGGCGACGTGACCGCGACGACTACTTTCTCGATCAGTGGTGGGGGCATCTGCAGCGGGGCGACATGCTGGTCGGTTGGCGCGGGTGACTATACGTTGACCGCCACCAAAGACGGCGCCACGGCGACCGGAATCCTCCACATCTCGCCAGGGGTCCCCGCCCAGCTCGTCTTGAGCCCGTTGAACGCGACGATTGCAGCGGGCACAAGCCAGACCTACGCCGCTAGCGCGGTTGATGCGTACGGCAATTCTGTGGGAGATGTCACCGCCGCGTCCACCTTCACGATCGAAGGTGGTGGGACCTGCGGCGGCAGTACGTGCACCCCCGAGACACTGGCTGGCATCCGCCACGTCACCGCCACATACGGTGGTATCACGGCAACCGTCCCTCTCACCACCATCGCAGGTCCAGTCGATCACCTGATCATTGGGAGCTCGATCGGCTCGGCGATGACAGCCGGTGAGTACCAGGTGTTCCAGGCCATTGGCGCGGACGTATACGGGAACTGGAGTGGCGACGTTACCCCCGCCACGACATTCACGATCGATGGCGGCGGCTCCTGTAATGGTCCCTCGTGTGGCTCGACTGTCCCTGGCAGTCACACGGTCACTGCGACCTACGGGACCTCGACAGGATCAATGCCCGTCTACATCACGGCCGGCCCGGCCGCGTACTTCAGACTCTCCGGCCTGCCCAGCCCGTACGCCGCAGGCAGCGCTCGCAGCGTAACCGTTACCGCTTACGACCCGTACGGCAATGTTGCGACCGGATACACCGGCACCGTCCACTTCACCAGCACCGACACCAAGGCGGTCCTGCCGGGCGACCACACGTTCACGTCCGCCAATGCCGGAACCCACACCTTCGTCGTCACCCTCAAGACGGCCGGGACTCGGGTCGTGACCGCCACCGACAAGGTGAGCTCGTCCATCAAGGGCGCTCAGACCGTCACGGTAGCTACTCCTGGAGTGGCGACCTCACTGAAGGTCTCCGGCCTTCCAAGTCCCTATGGCGCCGGTAGCGTTCGCACCCTGACCGTCACCGCCCTCGACGCATTTGGCTACACCGCGACCGGATACCGCGGCACGGCCCACTTCACCAGCACGGACGGCAAGGCGGTGTTGCCGGGCGACTACACCTTCACGTCGGCCAATGCCGGCACTCACAACTTCAGTGTCACCCTCAAGACGGCCGGGACTCGGGCCGTGACCGTCACCGACAAGGCGACGTCGTCCATCAGTGGCGTTCAGGTCGGAATCAATGTCACGCCCGGCTCTGCCAAGACGCTCGCGGTCTCGGGCCTGCCGAGCCCGTACGGGGTGGGCAGCACCCACGCCGTCACCGTCACCGCTCTCGATGCCTACGGCAACGTCGCAACCGGTTACAGAGGCCTCGTCCACTTCACCAGCACCGACACGAAGGCGGCCCTTCCCGCCGACTACACTTTCACGTCGGCCAATGCCGGAACGCATAGCTTCAACGTGATACTCAAAACAGCCGGGACTCGCTCTGTGACCGCCACCGATAGGGCGACGTCGTCCGTCACCGGCGTCCAGAGCGGCATCCTGGTGAGGTAGGTTCAACGGATGGGGGCGGCTTGGACCACGGGGCCGAGTCGCCCAATTCGGGTCCGGTTTCCACTCGCCCAGGTGGCCGGCCGTTCGCGCGGATGCGCGGCAGAACAACCGGGCTTGCCCTTGTACACTTTCGGCGGCACCGCGGAGAGGTGGCAGAGCGGTCTATTGCGGCGGTCTTGAAAACCGCTGGACGAGAGTCCCGTGAGTTCGAATCTCACCCTCTCCGCCAAGATTCTGCGTCGCGTCGGAAGACTTGACTCTTGCAGTGAAGCGTGGTTTCGTCGGTGGTCTTGTCGATGTCGCCAAGGCAAAGAGCGTCGCCGGCGATTGTCGGATATGGGCGGCCCGTTGTCTTCTGGCCGGTGTACTGAGGGACCAATAAGCGGTCGCCACTGGCCCCGACAAGTGCGTTGAGGGTCGATCTTGCCGAAGAGACAGGTCGACGTCACCGTCGTTGAGGAATCGGCCGCACCCTGACGTTGGGAAGGACCGAGACGACCGTGACCAGCTTCGGTACGGCGGCTGACCGCGGCCGGTTGCCATGCAGCGAGACGGATGGGACGCGTGATGGCGGGTACCGCACTGATCGACGATCTTGGACGTTGTCGGTGCGCACGTCGGACGCAATCGCGAAGCATCTACGCGCAACCAGGGGAGGTTGACATGGCGAATGGCGACTACCAGCGGACGTGTAATCGGTGCCACCACACCTGGTCTGTTCCAGCTGCCCTCGCGGAAGAAAGGCCAACCGTGAAGGGTCTCGCGAGTCAGTTCACATCGACGATCGGGGCCACGTTCGACGACCAGCTCGCGCTCCGCACGCACTACCAACAGCTTGGGAATGCTGCGAAGTGCCCGCAGTGCGGCGCCACGTCCTTTACCCAGCAGAAGGTCGCCGACTCGCCCACTTCGCCCGACTCGCCCGCTGCGCCACAGGCGCCTGCCGAGACGGCTCCGAGCGCTCCCGCGGCGTCGCCGATGCCAGGTGGCCAGGTCCAGACTTTCGTTCTCAACCAGAAGCTGATTTCGCTGACCGGTGATCTGTGGATCGAGGACGGAAAGGGAAACCACGCTTTCGAGGTCGATGGCAAGCTTCTCAGCATGCATGGCACGCATGTGCTCAAAGATCTCAACGGCCAGCCGCTCTACGAGATCTCGAAGCCGCTCGCCCCGCATCTTCACAAGACCATCGAGATCAAGAAGGACGGCCAGGTATCGGCTACCGTCCAGGAGGCGATCTTTCACCTGGGGGGCGATAAGTTCAAGATCACCCTCGCCGGCGGCCAGGAGCTAACGGTCCATGGCAACTGGTCGAATCGCGAGTTTCAGGTCAAGGACCAGGCCGGCGGGCAGGTCATAGAAGCGTCTCGCATGTGGTTCAGCATCCGCGACGCCTATGGGATCCAGATCACGCCCGGCTTCGAGGTGCCGCTCGGTCTGGCGATCTGCGTCGCGCTCGAGCGCGTGGAGGCCCAGGAGCAGGGCGATCAATCGCCCGTTCAGAACCTGCTCGGCGGCATCGGCCCGTTCTGAGCGGGGCTTCCCGGGTCGGCCACTACCTCGGCCTGCCGGTCTTTACGGGGTACGACGGCTTGAACGCCCTCCTCGCCTGCTGGAGCGACCCCGGACCGCTTGGCTGCGCCGGACTTCGCTGCGCCAGGTGACCGGTCGCCAGGACGCGGTTTCAGAGCCTGTAGCCGATTACGAATGGCCTCGCTCCTTGTCCGTCACCACGCTTGCCTGAGGAAGGGTGACCGACCTACGATGGGGAGGCAGGTTCGGTGGAGGCCGATCGTGCTGTCGACCCCTGGCGGACACAAGAGCGAGGTGGGCAAACTGGTGATCCTCCCCAAGATCCGGGATCCGCGGTTCATCACCGTGCGTCGCGGCGGGTCCCTCCAGGACGACGATCATCGTCTTCTGGCGATGTGGGCGGCCGGGTGCGCGGAGCACGTGCTGCACCACT
>PMBR01000075.1 GCA_003152995.1 Chloroflexota bacterium
TGGCTGCCGTGGAGAGACGCCGTCACCGTGTCCGTGGCGGTCACCGACTGGGTGGCTGCCGTCTTGAGGATCACATTGGCGCTGAAGACGTGGGTGCCGGCGTCGGCGACCGTGAAGGTGTAGTTAGCCGGCAGCTTGGACGCCGGGTCGGAACTCGTGAAATGGACCGTGCCGAGGTAACTCGAGATGCGGTTGCCGTAGGCGTCGGTCGCCGTCACCCGGATGCTGCCGGTCGACCCGGCCGTCCGTGGCGTGGTCATGCCCGAGACCACGAGCTTGTACAGGGCCGCAGGCTCGAGGGCGAGATTGTGATATCCGCCGGCGGCGATCACGGTGACGCCGGCGAGGCCGGTTGGGACAGCGGTCTCGCCGTCGCTGCTGTAGCCCCAGGCCACGATCGTACCGTCCGCCTTCAGGGCGAGGTTGTGGAAGTACCCGGTTGAGATTGCCCGGACGCCGGCGAGCCCGGCTGGAGAGGTCCTCTGGCCGTAGGTGTCGTTGCCCCAGCCGACCACCGTGCCGTCGGACTTCAGCGCGAGACTGTGCTCTCCTCCGCCGGCTATGGCAGTGACGCCCGACAGTCCGGGCGGGACATCGGTCTGACCATATGTGTCGTCGCCCCAGGCGACGACGGTACCGTCCGCTTTGAGCGCGAGACTTTGCTTCCCTACGGCTGCAATGGCCGCGACGCCCGATAGGCCCACCGGGACGGTGGTCTGGCCATACGTGTTGTCGCCCCACGCGACGACGGTGCCGTTCGACCGCAAAGCGAGATTGTGGTTCTCGCCTGCGGCGATCGCGATGACACCGCCCAGCCGGTACGGGATCGTGGTCTGGCCTTCGCTATTTCTGCCCCACGCGGCGACGGTTCCGTTGGACCTCAGGGCAAGACTGTGCTGACTGCCTGCGGCGATCGCCTTGACGCCGGAAAGGCCGGTCGGGACGGTGGTCTCGCCGAAGTCGTTGTTGCCCCACGCGGCGACTGTTCCGTCCGCCTTTAGGGCGAGGCTATGGGCCCATCCGCCGGCTATTGCGCTGACACCCGAAAGGCCCACCGGGACGGTCTTCTGGCCGTAGGCGCCCTGACCCCAGACGACCGGGGCGGGCATCTCGGCGGTCAGGGCCATGCCGTGCATTGCGCCGGCGGCGATCGAGGTCACGCTGCCGAGCCCGGCCGGGATGGTGCGTTGTCCGTAGGTGTTGTCGCCCCAGCCGACGACCGTACCGTCCGACTTGAGAGCGAGGCTGAAGTTGTCCCCGCCCGCGAGCGCGGTCACGCTCGAGAGGCCGACCGGGACCGTCTCCTGGCCGGCAGCGTCGTTGCCCCAGGCGACGACCGTGCCGTTCGACTTGAGGGCTAGGCTGTGCCAGCCGCCGGCGGAGATCGCGGCAACGCCCGAAAGATCGGCCGGGACGGAGGCCTGGCCCGAGTCATTGTTGCCCCAGCTGACGACGGTGCCGTCCGACTTGAGAGCGAGGCTGTGCTCGTAACCTGCTGCGATCGCGATGACGCTCGCGAGGCCGCCCGGGACGGTGGCCTGGCCGCGGGAGTTGCAGCCCCAGCCGACCACTGTGCCGTCTGCCTTTAGAGCCAGGCTGTGGGCGTTGCCGGCCGCGATCGCGGTGACGCCCGAGAGGCCCGGCGGGATGGTGCTCAGTCCACAGGGGTTGTCACCCCACGCGACCACTGTGCCGTCCGCCTTCAGAGCGAGGCTGTGGTTGCCTCCGGCGGCGATCGCGATGACGCCCGACAGCCCGGTCGGGATATTGGTCTGGCTGTGGGTGTTGTCACCCCAGCCGACGACGGTGCCGTTCGCCTTCAGGACGAGGCCGTGGTAGTACCCCGAGGCTAGAGCCGTGACGCCGGAAAGGCCGGTCGGGACGTCGATCTGGCCGTGGTCGTCCCAGCCCCAGGCGACGATCGGGCCCGTCGGCGCGGCCGCCGCTACAGGCGCGGCGAGCGGCCCGGCCCACACCGCAAAGAGCCCGCTCAGCAAGAGTGCCGCAGGAGCGAGGCCCAGGAGTCGGCCCAGCGGCCGGCGTGAGGTGGGTGAGCCCGCGTTGGTGTACGCCGCAGCCGCAAAGAGTGTGTTCACGAACCCCCGCTCCTCTCAGGATCCGCATACCTGCCGGTAGACGATCCGTGGTCCGCGCACCCGCCGCGGTCGCGCACTCGCAGCCATCTTAGCCGTCGCCACAGGCTCCGGCGTCGCTCCTGAGTCGGGCCGACGGTCAGGCCGGCGGCCATCGCCGATCGGCCCCGAGAGAGTGTGGTGCTATTCTCGGCTGGTGACCGTCCCCTCTATCTCATCCGGCGGCTCCGTCCGTCCGGACGCGCCTCGGCGCAGCCTAGTCGCCCGCCGCCGGCCCTTCGATTCCATCGCCGAAGCGACGTGGGACGCGCTCGTCGCTCGGTCGCCGGCCGCGACCCCGTTCTCGCGCAACTGCGTGCAGCACGCATGGTGGGAAGCGTACGGCGAGTCGGCTCATGATCAGACTCTCGTAGTCGTGGATGAGGCCGCCCCTGACGAGATCGTCGGGATCGCGCCGCTGATGCATCGCCACGAACTGGAGCCGGGAGACCTGGCCGCGCACACGAGCATTCGCCACCAGCCCGGGCCCGCCCTCCGTCCCGTGCCCGATTCGGCGACGGCGGTCTTCTTCGGCGCCTCGTACCACGCCGACTACGCCACCATCCTGGCGGCGCCTGAGGACCTGCCGGCGGTTTGCGACGCCGTCGTGGCGGCCCTCGCCGATGAGGATCCATCGCGCTGGGATGTCGTCGACCTGCGCCGCCTGCGTGCCGGAGATCCGGCGACGGACGCGCTCGTGGCCGCGTTCGAATGGGTCGCGCCGCGAGGCTGCTGGCTGGTGACCCGCGAGCAGGAGGAAGTCTGCCCGGTGCTGACCCTGCCGGCCGGCATCGACTTCGACGGCTACCTCGGTACGCTCGACAAGAAGGAGCGCCACGAAATCCGCCGCAAGATCCGACGGGCTGAGGCGGCCGGACCCATCGCCCTGACAAAGTCGGAGGACCCCTTCGAGGATCTGGGTGCCTTCATCGACCTGCATCAGAAGCGCTGGGGCGAAGACGGCCTGTTCCCGGCGACCGAAGGCGGGGCCGCCAGCCGGCGCTTCTTCGCCGGCCTCTTCGAAGATTGCGCACCAATGGGAATCGTCGAACTGGACTTCCTCAGTGTCGGAGGGCGGCGAATTGCGGCCGGAGTGATCCTCGACGACGGTCATACCGTTTACTACTACAACGCCGGTGTCGAGCCGGATGCCAGAGAGTTGTCGCCCGGAGTGGTCATGGTCGCGTCCTACATCCAACGAGCCATCGAGCTCGGTCGTAACCGCATCGACTTCATGCGTGGCAACGAGCCGTACAAGTACGAGTGGGGCGCGAAAGACGAGCCGATCGAACGGCTGCTCGTCCAGCGCACGGTCGTGCCAGAAGGCGTGGCCGCCGCTGCGCAGGGCGTGGCCGCCCCGGAGGGTCGCTAGCGATGGGCGCCGAACGAACGCACGGCAGCCCCGACGGTCTTGACGGCCACGCTGAGCCCTGCCTCGAGCAGGACGAACGCGGGCCACTCCCCGGCGGGCGTGTTCGGGTCGTGGAGGTCATGGCCACCGGCACCAACGGCGGCGCGCAGGAGCACGTCTTCTCGCTCGCAACGAGGCTGAACCCGGCCCGCTACGACGTCCGGGTCGTCTCGCTCTCGCACGGCAGCAGCGTTCGAAGGTTGCAGAAAGCGGGCATCGAAGCCTCTGTGATCGACGAGCCGGACGACCGTCTGGCCGTGCTTGCGCTGGCCAAGGAGCTGTCCGCCTTCGAGCCCGAAGTCGTGCACAACCATATGTATCGGGCCGAGGTCGTTGGCACCAAGGCCGCCCTCCATCTCGGCGAAGAGGGGTGCCGCCGACCGGCGGTCATTTCGACCGTGCATTCGAGCCGCATCCGCTGCGTCGAGGATCGCGAAACGCTACGCCAGCTCACGCCGCTGATGGATCGCCTGATCGTCGTGTCCAAGGCGATCGAACAGAAGATCGCCGATGAGGGTCGCAAGACCGCGCCCATCAGCTTGATCTACAACGGCGTCGACCTGCAGCGCTACAACCATCAGCAGCCATGCTGCACGCTCCACGAGGACTACCGCATCGACCCCGAAGCCCCGATCGTTGGCGTCGTGGCGCGACTCGAGGCGGAGAAGGGCCACCGCACGCTGCTCGAGGCCTGGCCACGGGTCCTGGCGGCCGTCCCCGACGCCTGGCTTCTCGTCGTCGGCGAAGGGTCGGAACGCGACTCCCTCGAAGCCCAGGCCGACATCCTCGGCATCTCCGCGCGGGTCGTCTTCACCGGCCGCCGCGAGGACGTGCCCGCGGTCACCGCCGCTCTGGATATCTCGGTTCTGCCCTCGTATCGCGAGGCTCAAGGTCTGAGCGTGCTCGAGGCGATGGCGCTGAGCCGCCCGGTCGTGGCGTCGGCTGTGGGTGGTATCCCCGAGATGATCGAGGACGGGATCAGCGGCTTGCTGGTCCCGCCGCACGACTGCGAGGCGCTGGCGGACGCGATCATCCGGCTGCTGACCGACCACCCTTTGGCGGACACGATCGCTCGCGCCGGGCACGACGTCGTCCACGAGCGCTTCTGCATCGAACTGATGGTCCAGGCCGTCTCGGACCTGTACGACGAAGCCGCCCTGCGCATTCGACAGTCGGAGGGCGTCGCCAGATAGCGCCTGGTCAGAGCCGCTGGCCGCGAGTCGGCCCTCGCCAGCGGCTTCGCGCCCGCAGCGGCTCTGTTTCGTCGTAGGCGGCGGCGCCGATCAGGGGCACGAACATGCAGCCGCCGAACGATCGCTCCTCGAAGCCGTCGCCTCGACGGATAACCTGGATCAACTCCTGGCCGCCGAGCGGGCCCACGGGTATGACCATGCGGCCACCGTCCGCCAGCTGCCGGCGGAGCGGTTCGGGGACCCGAGGCGCAGCAGCCGTCACGAGGATGGCTTCGAACGGCGCCGCCACGCGCCAGCCGACGCTGCCGTCCGCGACCTCGATCCGAACCCGGTCGGTCATGCTGGGGTCGGCGAGACTCAGGGAAGCCACTCGAGCGCGCGCCGCTGCCGCCAGCTCGGGGTGGCGCTCCAGCGAAAGCACGTTGCATCCGATCCTGGCCAGGACGGCGGCCTGGTAGCCCGAGCCCGTGCCGATCTCGAGGACCCGCATCTCGGGGTATGGCTCCAGTAGCTCGGTCATGAGGGCCACCATGTACGGCTGGCTGATCGACTGGCCGGCCGCTATGGGCAGAGCGCCGTCGCAGTAGGCATCATCGGCGAGATTCGACGGCAGGAACAATTCGCGCGGGATCTCGCCCATCGCGGCGAGGACGCGCTCGTCGCGAATGCCGCGGCCGCGGAGCTGGCGCTCGACCATCTCCGCGCGCCGCTGACCGGCCTGCTCGCGATCCACTCGTCGAAGATACGCCCTCGCAGGGCGCGCGGACTCTGAGATGTGGCCGCGGCGAGTGTCCGGGGCCCGCGGTTGTTGGCCGGTTGGGCCTAAGCCGTGGGGGTCGCGGCCGGGGTCGCGGTCGGCGCTACTGTCGGCGTGGCCACAGGCGTCGGCGTGGCCACAGGCGTCGGCGTTGGCACGGGCGTCGGGGTCGCAGGCGGGGCGACGTACGTCGGCAGAGTCAGGTCCGGAAGCGTCGGGCCGGCACCGGCGGGCCAGACGCCCTGCGCGTACGAGCCAACCAGAATTGCAACCAATCCCAGAGCACATACGAGGACGAACAGCGCCGAAGCGCGGTCGTCGATATAGACCCGTTCGTGCGTCGCTCGAACCGAGCCCTGTGGATGGACCTCTTCTTCGGACGAAGAGCGACCGAAGCCGAAGCGACGCCTGGGCTTGCTGGGAGCCCCAGATTCGGCCTCGTCGCCAGCCTGGAGATCTTCGTCGAACTCCTCATCGCCCGGCATGAACTCGTTCGGCTCGCCCTGGTCGAGGGTGTCCTTGTCCTGATCAGACATGCCCTGGCTTCGCTCCTGTGTTGGTCGGGCACCGCGTGCCTTGTTCGCCGGGTGCGGGCCGCCCGCACGGTGACGGTTCGGGCGCAGCCCTCCCGCGGCAGTTTAGCTGGATTCCGCCGGTCGCCGCTTGGATCTCGCTCGGTCGCTCTGCCACTCGTGACTGGATCATGCCTCGGCCATCCTGCGGCGGCACGGCGCAATCCCCTCAGGCGTCGCGGATGGCCCGAACGGCCAGGCCGGCCAGACCCGCGCCGGCGGTCAAGATGCCGCACCCCGCGAGTACGACGTCGAGGCCGAAGAGCTGCGCCAGGAGGCCGCTCGTGGCCATCGAAATGGCGAGCATCGCGTTCACGAGCGCCAGGCGGATCGCGACCACTCGCCCGAGCATCTCGTCGGGGGTGCGTTGCTGGAATATCGTCTGGCTCGGGACGACGAAGGCGACGTTGGCGACACCGACGACCGCTGCGAGTGCAAGCGCGACCCAGAGGCTACCGGTCATCGAGAGAACCACAAGCGCGACCCCGAAGACCGTGAACCCGGCGACGATCGCCGGCCCCTTGGGGACGCGGGAGGCGATGGCGCCGATGACCACGCCGCCACCAAGAAGCCCCACGCCCATCGAAACCTCGAAGAACCCGTAAGCCGTCGCAGGCTTGAGCGTACCCAGCGGCAACCGGGCGACCAGCAACAGAGAAAGCGCCATCAATGCCCCGAGTCCGTATTCCGCGATCGTGGCCTGGACCGTGGTCGCAAACAGGACCGTCTCCCCGCGCAGGAATCGCCATCCAGCCAGGACGTCGGATCTCAGCGAGGCGACAGCTCCGAGGGCGCCTCGTCCGGCGTCCCCGCTCAGCGCTGGGACGATTCGCGGAATCGTCACCGACGCCACCAACGCCCCCGAGGCGAGATAGCTCGCCCCGTCGATCCAGAACGCCAGCGACAGCGCCGAACCCAGGAACGCCACGAAGAGCCCGCCCAGGCCGTAGCCGGCCAGGTCGCTGACCGTGTCGGCAATCCACATCGCCGAGTTGGCCGTGAGCAGGTCCTCGGCCGGAACGACACGCGGCAGCGCCGCCGCACGCGCCGGGCGGAAGAAGGACGAGGCGACCGAGATCAGGAAGACGAGCCCAACGACCAGGCCGATGTTCACGCCCGACACGATCGGGATGGCGAACACGAGCCCGGCCCGCAAGAGGTCCGAGGCTACCATCACCCATTTTCGGTTCCAGCGATCCACGAGCGCGCCAGCGAGCGGGCCCACCAGTGACGTGGGGACGGTCATCGCGGCAAAGACGAGACCCAGTGCCAACGGCGAGTAGTTGGTGGCGCCCGCAACGAGGACGACCAGCGCGATCTGGTGGACTCGATCTCCGAGCGAGCTTATGACCTGTCCCAGCCACATCGCCGAGAACGCGCCGTTGGTGGCCAACCGAACGTACGGATGGCTCAGCGCTCCGGTTCGAGCCCTCGTTCTGGACGAAACTGGAACCGAGACCAGGACCGGCGCCCGGACGACCGCGGCGAAGATGAAGAAGGCCAGCCCCGCTCCGAGCAGCAGGTCTCCCACCGACGCGACCGATTGGATAACGGGGATCGGAATCGGGATGACGTCCGCCAGCGGCCCGCCGTGGACAAAGAAGCCGGCATCCACCGGCCCGGTCAGCAGGGTATGCAGTCCCGAGTGCACGGCGGTCGAATCGAACCCGGCGGCGGCAAGGCTCGGTTGCCAGACCGGCATCCAACCGCCGTTGACGACGATGGCGATTCCGTTGGCGATGGTTCCGAGTGCGGCCGCCGCGATTCCGGGCAGACCTCGGTTGGCCAGAAGCATGGCCGTGAGCAGCAAGTACGCCGCCAGAACCAGCCATATCCTCACTTCATCCGGCACGCTGCCGCCGGCGAGTGCCGCGTCCAGCCCAAGACGCGCGACGGCAGCGACGATGAGCAGAGGCAGCCAGCGCAGCCGAACGTCGAGCAGGTTGTCCAGCTGCCCGCCTGCGGCCAGACCGAGCAAGAGCCCCAGGAATACGCCGAGGACGGGCACCTGCTAAGTGGCTGCGCCGGATGACGTCGTACCCGCCGACAGGCCCGCGATCGCACCGGCCGCCTGGCCGATCAGCGGCACGTCGCGGGACTCGTCACGCCCCGGGTCGGAGAGCCCGCGGGCCCACCTTGTGCGGACAAAGGCGTCGACGACATTCGGATCGAACTGGATCCCGCCGAACTTGCGCAGCTCGACCAGCGCCTGTTCGGGAGTGAGCGGCGTCATTCTGTACGGCCTCGCCGCCGTCATCGCCTCGAAGGCGTCGGCGACGTGGAGGATTCGGGCCAGCTTGGGGATCTCGTCTCCCACCAGTCGATCGGGATAGCCCGATCCGTTGAACCACTCGTGGTGGTGGCGGATGATCGGCAGTTCCGCGGCGAGGTGCTTGACCGGGGCGATGATCTCCGCGCCAAGGACCGGGTGCGCATTCATCGTCGCACGCTCCTCGCGAGTTAGCCGCTCCTGCTTGAGCAGCACGGAGTCCGGCACGCCGATCTTGCCGATGTCATGGAGGAGGCCGCCCCATTCAAGCGCCTCCAACTCCACGTCGCTCACCTTCATCGCCCGCCCGATGTCCATGGCGATCTCCTGGACCCGGTGGCTATGGCCACTGGTGAACTTGTCGCGCTTGTCGACGGCCTCCGCCAGGCTGCTCACCGTTTCGGTGAACATCTCCCGCACTTCCACAAACCGACGATACGCGAGCCTGGTGGTGTATAGCGGCACGGCGAACAGCAGCACCGCCCACCACCCTGCCGTGACGTACATCTGCGCCATCAGCCAGGCCACCGGCGCGAGTGCCAGCATGCTGAGATACGCGCCGCCTGATGTGCGTATCTGCTTGGCTACGGAGTCGCCGTCCCGGAGTGAAATGACAGCAGAGGTAATAAGTACGTTGAGCAGAAAGTAGATCGCTGCGCCACCAACGGTGGCCACGAAATCGACAATATGGGAGAGGGACGAGGGGAATGAAAGCAGGGTGAAAACGCGCTGAATCCACTGCATCGCGAAGGCGCTGAGAATCGCGGGCGCCATGATGCCACAGTGATTCGCCACCACCCCGTACCAGGGCACTTGCCGGCGCAACTCGCGACCCTGCGTCGTCCCAACAAGACCTACCCAGACAGCAGCGGCGGGCCCGCCCACGCTCACGGCTGCGATCACGGGAGCGAAGGCGACGTCGACGACCACGCCGCCAGGCATACGCACGGCCAGTGACGAGCCAGCCAGCGTCAGGCACACCCAGAAGATCACGCCAAGAACGATCGCGACCTGGGGGTTGTCCTGCATGTCCCTGATGGCGATCTTCGAGCCCAACGGGTACGACAACGCACTCGCCAGCAGCAAACCACTGGCGAGCGCCACGAAGGCGATCAACACTCCCAGCCGACGGTTCATCGCCACTCCTCGCTCAGGCGCGGCAATCTACCCCAGCCCTGAACCGCATGACTATGGGAGAGACGTACCTAGAACGGCCTGTAGGAGGCGCCACCAGAAGCGGCGGCCAAGAGGCCAGCTCCGAGGACAAGTAGGATCGACTGGATACGACGGCGCATCTCGGTTACCACGGTCGAGTGTTCTGCTCGGGAGACCACGGTCGAGTGTTCTGCTCGGGAGACCACGGTCGAGTGTTCTGCTNNGACCACGGTCGAGTGTTCTGCTGGGGGGACACGGGAGTCCGCTCCTGACAAGACATCGACGCGCGGCTGGTGGCACTAGCCTGCTGGATCCCTGCCCAAGTGCCCGAGTTCGGCCGGGGCCCTGAAGCTTCCTCGCATCCTCCGTCCGGTGGCAAAGGTGGCGAGAACCCCGGACCGTTGGCAGTCTAGGCACCCAAAAGTACCTGGGTCAATAAGCTACCTAGCCTAGCGTGCCCCGCCCGTCAGATCGATTCCAGGGGCGGCGGCTCGATCCCCAACTGCTCGCGCATGACGCTGGCGTAGTGCGAGTATTGTTCCGCGGCGGCGGCGTGGGCGCCGGTTCGCCGATACAGCCGGAGGAGGCAAAGCTCGATCTCCTCTGCGTCGGGGTCGGCCTGAAAAGCCAATTGCGCGACCGAAAGCGCTCGGTCGAAGGCGCCCGCCTTCGTATCCTCCATCAGGGCTCGCTCGATTCGATCGAGGAAACTCGCGTGGAGAGTGTCGCGGAAGGAAGAGGCCCAGTCGTCGTAGATGAAGTCAACCGCGAAGCGCCCCGTGTAGGACTCGGCGAGTCTGGTGACAAGCTCCGGCGACGGATCGCGTCGCATTGTGCCGATGAGCTTTAGGCAATCAGAACTTCGGCTACGTACAAGCTCCGGATCGAGCCAGATCAGGTCAGCGCGGCTGTTCAGGTAGCCGGCGGTCGCGTCTTCGCTGGCTGTGGGCTCGAAAACCTGGCGCAGGAAGTAGGAGGTCTGATTGAGCGAGTTGGCTCCCGCCTCCGGCTCCATCTGGGGCCAAAGGGCCTCAATCACTTGCTCTCGGGACGCAGTGAATTGCGGCCTGGTCAGCAGAAAGGTCAGAAGTGACAGGACCTTCTTGCGAATCTCCGTTCCAGGAACGAACCGATCACCCACGCGGACGGTAACGCGACCGAGGTCGTCGACGAATGCCGGAGGGGCGAGGCGTCGTGTGAGTTCCAGGCCGGCACTGGGAATCCGAAGGTTCTTCCGCTTTCCCAGCCGCCGGAGCAACCCGATGTCGTCCGCGTCTCCGACCACGTCCAGTAGCTCGGCCGCTCGCCTGACATCCCCAGGCCTGGCGACGGGGTCGGACAGTAGCTGTCGCAATGCCCAGCGCCATCGTTCGGGGCGTTGAGTGGCCTCCTGTCGAACCATCGATAGACCTGCCGGGTCGAGGTCGGCGAGCCGTCGAACCACCAACTCCGCCTGGATGGACAGATAGGCCGCGTCGTTTGGCTCAAGTGAGCGCAAGTACTGCACAAGCTCGGAGTTTGCGGACACGAGAGCCTGGGTGAGTCGAATGGTCTTCCACCAGAACCACGCTTGTTGGTTCTCGGCGAATCGGATCGCATCCTCGAACATGGTCGCAAGCGACGAGTCTCGTGCGCTGCCGGCGACCCGAATGGCAAGGTCCAAAGCAAGCCAAGAACTCCTGAATGCCGGTTCGAAGGTCGGACCCGTCGCCGCGTCGAGCAGTTCCCTTGCATGCCCCAGGTTGCCTTCCATGAGCATCAGCCGGGCAGCAATATGGCGGCATAGCGGATCTCCCCGTCTCCGCTCTGTTTCAACGAACCCACGAGCCAGGATCTGCGCCGCTTGACTTGGATCGCCGAACATCGCCTGAAGTTCAGCAATCTCGCCAAGCACCATTGGGTCTATCCAACTCTGCTCTTTATGACTCTGCATAGCCGCTTGGATGTGAATCTGAGCCAGGTCCCACTCGCCCAGATGAGCGAGCCCTTTGGCGGTATTCAAGTGGGCCGCTTGAAAATCATTCTCAGCTCCACCAGGTGTCGTGCAGCGAAGCGCCGCCAGTCCCGCCTGCGCCGCCGCATCCGCGTCTCCCCGCGCCCTCTCTACGTTGGCTAGGTTCACCCATGCAATGGCTTCATGATGCAGGTGCCCCCTGGAGGCGCTGAGGCCAGCTGTCTCGATAAGAAGTCGCCGGGCCGCATCCAAACTGCCGCTTCCGGCGGCCTCCGTGAGAGCCTCAGTTGATCGAGCAATCGCGGCGAGTTCCGCGTCTTCGGAATTGACGAGTTCGCGATAGGCGGTCGCGCGTAACTGTGGGTCCTGCATCTCGACCCCGTAGTGGAGTAAGTTGAGCGCGTTCGCTAATGCGAGGGGGGAGCCGGAGCCCTCCGCGGCGGCGTCATGACGCGAGGCCTGCAGCGCCAGTTCGAGGGCTTCATCGTACCGGCCTACGGACGATGTGATTCTCGCCCGAAGGATGTCGTACCAGGGGTTCGGGGCGGGGTCCGGGAAGCGTGTGATGAAGTCCTCGGCGGCTGCGAAGTCGCCGGTGGCGATGATCTTGGGAACGGCCGCACACACGATCCGGCGGACCTGATCGGCGTCGCCGGCCGCGGCCCAATGTCGGGCGGCGAGACGCCACGACTTTGGCTCCAGTGCCGCGGCCAGGCAGCGATGAAGATCCACAATCCCGGCCTGCCCGATCTCCGCCTCGAGGCGGGCCAGCAGAAACTCACGAACCAGAGGGTGGAGTCTCCAGGACGCGACGACGCCGACCCCCTTCGAGAGCAGGCCCATGCTCTCGGCGAGTCCGATGAACCGCCGCGCCTCGGCGGCAGACATGCTGGCGGCGACGGCTGCCGTTTCCGGATCGATCTCCTCGAGCAGCGCGACACGCATCAGAAAGCCGCGCAGGTCGGCGCTCAAGTCACTTACGACCTCTTCTGCCAGGTAGTCGTAAAGGTTGCCCTCGGCGCCGCTCAGCGAATGGATGAAGGCACGTGTCTGGGCTGACGAACGACCGTCAACTACGGCCTTGACCAGCTGCAACGAAGCCGCCCAGCCCTCTGTTCGTGCCTGCAGGTCATGGAGAACGTCGGGATCGAGCGGATGATGGTAGGACTCGCTGAAGAGCCGGGCCGTCTCCGATTCGTCGAATCGAAGCTCGTCCGGTTCCAGCTCGGCGAGTTCGCCGCGAGCGCGCAGACCGGCCGTGGATAGGGTGGGCGTCCGCCTGCTTGCGACGATCAACCTCAGCCGATCCGGTGACCGGGCGATGATGCGTTCCACTACTGCCCCGACGGCCGGCACCGACTCCGCGATATGGAAGTCGTCCAGAACGAGCGCAGAAGGCACCTCGCCAAGACACTCCATCTCGGCGAGCAGCGTCCGAAGCACGGTCTCCTCGCGAGCGGGTTCGATGGCCGGTTCGGACAGAAGGGCCGCGGATCGTTGCAGCAGCCTGGGATCCACAGCCTGGCACGCGGCCACCAGGTAGCGAAGGAAGACCAGGCCGTCCGTGTCGTCCTCGTCCAGCCGGTACCAGAAGGTGCGGAGCCGCGATCGGCGAAGAAAGTCCGCGATCAGGGTCGTCTTGCCGAAACCCGCCTCGGCGACCACGTAGACAATCCGGCGATCGGCCCATGCCTCCAAGACACCGAATAGGCGGTCGCGGCGGAGCGTCTCGGCCGGCAGAAGGGGACGCTGTATCTTCCCGAGACGCAAGGGGAAACTCGAGAGGACGTGGGCGGAATCGTCGGCGATCCGATCGCCCATCTCGGGCTCGACGGGCACGCGCAGCTCCTCCATCCCCAATCGAACCGCGACCGACGGCGCGTAGGATAGAAAGCCGAACTGGCGGGTGTCAATCGGATTAGAGGCGGACGATTGCATAGCGGGAATCATGACCGCCCCCGATCATCTGCCGCTTAGCTGCGACTGCAACGAGCAGGGCCGAGATTCAGCCAGGGCGTTCGCAGCCTGGGTGATCTCGCAGCCCTCGATTGCTGTCTGTTCCCGCGATGGTCAAGATGGAACGGCTGTTCCGAAAGCCGCGGCCGGTGCGTCCAGATTTGCCAGGCGGGGGCGGCAGCAGATCCTTTGCGTCCGCGAGCGATCGGAACCTCAGTTCGTGACCTGAGGAGGCACGACGGCGCCCGGTGTCCACCTGGCGGCTACGTACGTCGGCACGACCTGCATGAAGATCTGGCCTCGGACCATGGGAACCGGCTGGCCCTTGCTGGGACCGCTCGCGTACGTGAGGACGGTGGGAGAGTGCTCGCCCTTCTTGGTCCAAACCGCCGGGATGGTCAGCCCGTTGTTGAAGATCATGGCCGTCCCGTGGCCGACGTACTGCACTTCGAGGCGGTGCTTGCGCACGTCGGATGAGGTTGTGTCGAGGAAGCCCACGTTCATGAAGAGCAGCACGACGTTCGAGGGTGCGATGCTCTCGCCGGTCGCGGCGTCTGTCTCGGCGCCCTCGGCGGACACGCTACGGGGATATGTGTTCGTCTTCCAGTCGTAGTTGTAGACGACGTGGTTGGCGCTGTACGGGATGACGATCTGGCCGCCCACCGGACGATCGGAGCCGGCGAGCTGGTCCGCGAAGGTGAATTGCGACGTGGTGAGTGGCGCGGTGCCGCCGAGCTTCCTGGTCAACGCCTCCAGCTTGGCGTACGACGTGTAGAGGTTGTGCGGCGAGGGCCGGAAGCCGACGCGCCACATGTAGCCGCTCATGCCGCCATAGCGCAGGCCGTCGATGTTCCAGATGTACTGGCCGTTGTCCTGCGCCAGGCGGCCCATCGCGTTCGGAGCGCCCCACATGTGGTTGTAGGCGGCGGCGTATTCCTCGGCCCAGGCCACGAAGTAGAGCCTGGCGCTGCGGACGGGTCCGATTGCCGGGGGCGCCTGTGTCTGGAAGATCGCCATGTAGCGCGGAATGCCGCCTTCGGCGGGGCCCTGGTAGACGATGTTGGCCATGGACAGCCCCGACTGCGGTCTGGCGCCCCAGTGGTCGTCGATCATGACCGCGATCGGCTTGCGAGTGGCGAGCTCGGCCTGGTCCGCGGGGAGCCACACGCCATCGGTCGTGGCTGCCACCATCGGCTCTGGCGTGGGCGTCGGGACGGGCGTGGGCTCGAGGGTCGGCGTGGGCGACGGCGACGCGGTCGGCTCGAGGGTCGGCTCGAGGGTTGGCGTGGCCGTGGCGAGGGCGATCTCGGTGGCGGACGGAGACGGTGTCGTCGAGCTGCCCGAGAGGTTGGCGCTTATGGCGATGCCGCTGCCCACAAGGGCGACCACGATCACGATGCCGGCCCCAATCACCACGGGGCGGCGCGAAAGAAGGCTGCGCACGGTCATGAGGAATCCCCCGCCTTTCATGCCCGGAAGCCTATCACGCGTGCCATCCTGAAAGATGCGAAGAGAGGCCGCGCTGAGCCGGGACGCCTCGCTTCGGCAGGAGGCGCCGCGGACACGGCTCTCCGCTCAGCGCCGCGACCACGGCTCTCCGCTCAGCGCCGCGGACACGGCTCTCCGCTCAGCGCCGCGGTGCAGGCGGCCTGGCAGCCGGCCCTATTCCTCGTACTCGAACCCGAGCTTTATCTGGACGCGGTATTCGATGATCTCGCCCTTCTCGACGCGGGCGGTGGACTGGATCACCTCGACCGTCTTGATGTTGCGAACGGTCTTGGAAGCCAGGGCCACGGCCTGGCGTGCGGCGTCGCTCCACGAATGCGAGCTCGTGCCCACCATCTCTCGAACGATGATTACGCCCATCGGTCTCCTCCTATTGCAGTCGGCCTGGGCCGCCCCGGATCAGACCGGGGTCGTCTTTCAGACGGCTTCGGCGTAGCGCTCGGCGGCGTAGCTCACGAAGCGGGTCTGGCTCTTCTTGAACCATAGCTTGACCTCGCCCGTGGGGCCATTTCGATGCTTGGCCAGGCGCAGGTTGATGACCTCGCCGTCGGATTCGCCGTCTTCGCCGGGCTTGTCCTTCTCACGCCACAGGAAGAGGACCAGGTCCGCGTCCTGCTCGATTGCGCCGGACTCGCGCAGGTCGCTCAGACGCGGCTCGCGCGACTCGCGCATCTCAGGCTGGCGCGACAACTGTGAGAGGGCGATCACCGGAACCTTGAGTTCGCGGGCCAGGGACTTGAGCCCGCGGCTGATCTCGGAGACTTCCTGGACGCGGTTGGCGTCGCGGCTGTTCGACGTGGCCTGCATGAGCTGAAGATAGTCCACGATCAGAAGGTCCAGCCCGCGCTCGGCCTGGAGGCGGCGGGCCTTGGTTCGAAGCTCCATGGTGCTGATGCTGGGAGTGTCGTCGATGAAGATCGGCGCCTCGGACAGGGCGTTCATCGCCGGCGCGATTCGGGCGAAGTCCATCTCCTCGAGGAAACCCGACCGAAGCCGCTGCGAATCGATCGAGGCGACGCTGGACAGAAGACGCAGAACCAGCTGCTCCTTACTCATCTCCAGGCTGAACACGCCGACCGTTTTGCCTTCGCGAACGGCGGCGTGCTCGGCGATGTTCAGCGCAAGGCTGGTCTTGCCAACGCTGGGCCGGGCGGCCAGGACGATGAGGTCGCTCGCCTGGAAGCCGGTTGTCAGAAGATCCAGGTCCGTGAAGCCGGATGCGATGCCGACGATCTCGCCGCGGTGGGCGTGCAGGTAGTCCAGCCGGTCGTAGGCGTCGTGGAGGAGTGTCCGCAGGGCACTGAAGCTGTCGCCCGAGCGGCGCTGGCTGACGGCGAAAAGCTCGGCCTCCGATCGATCGATCGCCTCCTGGATGTCCGGCCCGTCTTCGTAGCCGATGGCGGCAATCTTGCCGGCCGCCTGGATCAACCGCCTAAGCAGGGCCTTGCGCTCGACGATGCGGCCGTACTGGGCGACGTGGACCGCGGTGGGAGTGTCGTTGCCGAGGGTGGAGAGGTAGCTTGCGCCGCCAACCGCCTCGAGTTCGCTGGCGCGTTCCAGCGCCTCCGCCACCGTGACCACGTCGATCGGCTCGCGGTGCTCGAATAGCTCCAGCATCGCGGCGTAGATGCGGCCGTGGGCCTGGCGGTAGAAGTCTTCCGGATGGAGGAAATCCGCGACTTCGATGATCGCGTCGCGGTCGATGAGCATGGACCCGAGCACTGCCTGCTCGGAGTCCAAATTCTGGGGCGGCAGTCGGTCGATCACGGGTGGCGGGTCCCTCGCGGCCTGGCTGGACTGATTGCGCTGACGAAGCAATGGTGGCTTTGCCGAGCCCCAGACGCTCCACCATCCGGCGGCAACTCGGCAGATCTATCCCCGAACTCGCTGCCACTGTGGGCGGACTGTGGAAATCCTTTGTGGATTGCTCCGGCCAATTCGTGTCTCAACCCATCTGGCCGGCCCGACGGCCGAGGCCGATTCGCATCTCAACCCGGTCGCCGCCTGGCGAGCCGAGGCAGAGGCCGAGCCGAGCACCTGAGCGAGGCGACTCAACGTCCGTGATTGGAAAAGCGGCGGCGACAACGTGCGGGCTATCGCTGGCCCAAAGGATCGGCCGCCCGGTTGCGACCGGACTAGTCCAGGCGGCGGATGACCCCAATGAGCTTGCCCTGAATCCGCACGTCTGCATAGAACATGGGGGCATAAGCCGCGTTGGCGGGCTGAAGCCGGATGCGGCCCGCTTCCTTGAAGAACTGCTTGAGGGTGACGGAGTTCTCTTCCACCTGGGCGACGACAATGTCCCCATCCCGCGCCGTCTGCTGGGGCCGGATCAGGACGAAGTCGCCGTCCTGGATGTGGGCGTCGATCATCGAATCGCCCCGGACGCGGAGGACGTAAGCGTCGCCGGATGGGGCCAGCAGGTCCGGCACGGCCATGCTCTCGGACGCGTCCTGGTAGGCCTCGATTGGGCCGCCGGCGGCGATCTCGCCGACGATCGGCAGGACGTGCGCCTCCGAGGCGGTGGCCTGCGGCATCAGCTCTCCGGAGAGGCCCAGACGCATCGCGGCCAGCGGCGTCAGGCGCATCGCGCGCGACTGGGCCGCTCCCCGCTCCAGATAACCCTCGCGCTCGAGCATCTGCAGGTGGTGATGGACAGCCGACGTGGAGGCGAGGTCCACGGCGGCCGCGATCTCGCGTACGGACGGCGGATAGCCGCGCGTCCTGAGCGTTGCGGCGATGAAGTCCAGGATTCTGCGTTTACGTTCGGCGTCGTGCTTGGTCACCGGCGCCTCCTTCCGATCGGGAGGGTACAGAACACCCGTTCGATTGTCAAGCGGGCGCAAGTCGACTCCGGCGGTGTCGGCTCGAGGCGCGTTAGTCCGCAGTTGGGCTCGCGGGTTCGGCGTCGACCAGCCTCAGCATGTCGATCGGGTCGGAAAGATTGCCGTCGGGCGGTCGAGACGCCCCCCAGCCTATGGCCGCAGCGTGCCGAAGAAGACCTGCCAGGCCAGGAGCGACTTCGCGATCAGGCTGAACAGCATGTAGGCCCTCTCGCCGTAGAGGTAGTCGCGCCACCGGCCGATCTTGCCGTACTGCAGGACCATGTTGATGGCGAAGACGTTGAAGAAGACGAACAGCGTCACGAAGATGGCGATCACGAATCCCGGGATCGGAGCCGAGCCCGGCTCGGTGGCTGAGACGAGGATCGTCACGAAGATGACGACCCAGGGCACGGCGCCGGCGATGCAGCCGAAGATGTAGTGCAGCCACTGCGGCCGCTCGCGCCCTTCGTTGGCGATCTCCATGCTCCAGCCGAACAGGATCATGGCCGCGTTCACGCCGAAGATGGCGATGAGCGTGCCGACTTCCTGGACGCCGGCCAGTGCCGCGATGACGACGATCATCACGCTCGAGCTGAACGAGTATTCGATCCAGCGGATGGGGTTCTGGCCACGCGCCAGGCGCGCCTCGTACCAGCGCCGCGCCGGGAAGGCCATGGTGAAGTGCGCGACCGCGCTCATCAGGAAGAACAGGGCCACGGCTGGGCCAATGGGGAGATCCCAGATCGACCGCTGAGCGGTGACGAGATGCCTGGTCGCCTCGTCGAAGCGCAGGTACGTGCTGACAATGGGCGAAGTCACCACAGGGCTCTTCGCGAAAGAGATGGCGAGGATCGCGAGGCCCTGGACGAGATGGAGTGCCGCCAGGATCGCGTTCCAGCGGAACAGGTCGGCCGATCGGTCGAATGGAATCGATCTGGCGGTGGGTAAGGTGGGGACTGCGGCAGAAATCGACATCGATCGCCTCCTCCACTTGCGGGTGGGACCGCATGACGCCAATACGATACGTGCCCGCAACCGCCTGTCGAGAGTGTCCGCGACTGCACGAAGACCCTTCCAGCGTCCTGCCCCGCCGCGCCCCGCCCCGCCCGTCCCGCCGCGCCGCGCCGGCGTCCGGAGTCGCGGCGGCCGGCCGGTCAATTCCGGCTGTCGAGAACCTCGCGCACCAGGGTCAGGAGGGCATCGGCGGTGAACGGCTTGGGGAGGTACGGCGACCGGCCTTCATTGCCGAGCCCGTATAGAAGAGCGTCGTCGGAGTAGCCAGAGGCGTACAAGGTCGGCACGTCTGGGTGGGTTGCCGAGAGATGCTCGGCCAGTTCCCGGCCGGTCATGCCCGGCATCATCATGTCGGTGAAGAGCAGGTCCAGATTCGGCAGCGTCGTAGCCAGAGCGAGGGCTTCGGGACCGTTGGCCGCCGCGAAGACGCGGTACCCGGCCCGGCTCAGGACGCGCTCGACGAAGACTCGGACCGCTTGCTCGTCCTCGGCCACGAGGATCGTCTCGCTGCCTCCCAATGTCGTCCGGTTGCGGACCGAAGGTTCGCCCAGCTGACGGGCTCCGACGACGCGCGGCAGGTTTATAGCAAATACGGTGCCCGTGGCCGGGTCGCTCGTCACGTCCAGCGAGCCACCGCTCTGCTGGACCACGCCGATGACCGTCGAGAGGCCGAGGCCGGTGCCCTTGCCGCGCGCCTTGGTGGTGAAGAACGGCTCGAAGGCGTGGCTCAGGACCTCCGGCGTCATGCCAGTGCCCGTGTCCGAGATCACCAGTCTCACGTGCGGGCCGGCGACTGCGCCCAGGTGCTTGCGCGCGTATTCGGCATCGAGATCCACGTTTGCCGTGGCGATCGTGAGCGAGCCACCGTCTGGCATCGCGTCGCGCGCGTTCATTGCCAGGTTCAGGATCACCTGCTCGAAATGCGCCCGGTCGGTCAGCGCGGGCCAGAGGTTTGGCTCGGCTGAAATCGTCATCTTCACGTCTTCGCCCATGAGAAGGCCGAGCATCGGGGTCAGGTCGGCGAGGACTTCGTTGAGGTCCATCGCCTGGGGCTGCATGACCACCTGGCGGCTGAAGGCCAGGAGCGCCTTCGTCAAAGCGGCGGCCCGATCTGAGGCCTTGAGGATCTCGCCCAGGTGCGCGGCCACGGGCCCGTCGGGGCCGACCTCGGCCGACGCCAGCTCGGAAAAGCCGCTGATCGCCGTCAGGATGTTGTTGAAGTCGTGGGCGATTCCGCCCGCAAGCCGACCGACCGCCTCCATGCGCTGTGCCTGCGCGAGTTGGGTTTCGAGTGCCCTCTCGTGAGTAATGTCGCGAGCCACCTCGACGGACCCGACCACGGCCGATGTCGCGTCTCGCAGCGGCGCAACGGCGAGGTCGACCTCCACGGCGGTGCCATCACGACGTCGCTCCGTCAGTCGGCCTCCCCAGGACTCGCCTCGGGCCAGGGCCGCGTCCATCTCCGCCAGCCGCGCCGGGTCCGCGTCCTCGCGCAGGAAGGCGGGCCTGCGTCCGATCGCCTCCGAGGATGGGAAGCCTGTGATCCGCGTGAAGGCGGGATTGACGTAAGTGATCCGGCCCGCCCGATCTGTGGTGAGCATCGCCTCCGCGGCCTGATCTACGGCTGCCGCGAGGCGCTCGCGCTCGGCCGCCGAAAGGGTCGCGTTCTGGCGGGCGGTCACAGCGAGCCGGGCCACGACGAGGGCCATCAGCAACCCGATCCCCGGCACATGCTGGCGGAGCATGTCCGCGTCGTTCCAGTCGCGTATCGCCGGCGCGATGAAGGCCGCGGCGACGGCCGCATACGACAACCAGGGAGTCGAATGGGCGTAGCGCGCCAGTCCCTCGAAGGGTTGCTCGCGGTCCCTCATTCGCCACTGGACGTAGGTTGCGACGGCGAGTCCAAACCAGGCGGTCGAGTAGAGGAGGCCCGAAAGGCCGCCCGGCGCGTAGGTGCCCCGGACCGTCTCTACGCCGGAGATCGTGTCGCCCACGAAGACGAGCACCAGGGCCAGCGCGGCGATGCTCAGCGCCGCCTGGCTGCCGGCTCGAAGCCCGCGAAGAACGATCGCCCCGATCGCGAAGACCAACGAGAGGTCGGCAACCGGGTAGACGTCCGCGCCGAAGAGGGTGAGCAAGTCGGCGCCGGCGGTCCTCCCCTCCGGATAGAGGATGAAATGCCACAGGAGCATCGACCCGCACCAGGCAACGATGGCCACGTCGAGGCTGAACAAGACCACGTCGGAGGGCGTTCGGGCCGGCCGAGGCAGCACCGCCAGTGCGATCCAGACCATCGGATAGGCCGCGAGTTCGAGGACTGGGACGGCCGGGGATAGGAGTCCCAGCCCCGAGGCGCCGTGTGAGGCGAAGTTGACAAGCGCACCGACCGCGTAGCTGCACATCGCCAGGGCGATGATTGCCCACGCTCGACGCGTTTGCGGGTCGAGAGGTCCGGGACGCCGCAGCCGAACGGCGCCGATGATCACGAGAATGCCTCCGGGGACTGTAGCCGCGCCCGTAAACCGGTTTGCGATCCCCGCGTCTCCGAGCCCGGCAGCCCACCACAGCGCGTAGCAGGCAATCAGGATTCCGACCAGCGCAACCAGCCAGGCAAGAGGGTCATGTCTCGAATCCGGCTCGTTCCGGTCCGTTTTGGGCGCGCCGGAATCACCGGCCGGCGCACCGGGGAACTGGCGCCGGGAGTCTGGGCCTACCCGCCCGCTCACCGGCAGTTCCGGGAAGCTGTCACGTGACCGATCCTACGCCCGGCGGGCCGCGCGGAAAGGCCGTGGGATAGGACTATCGGCGGATCGCCGATAGTCAATTTGTCTGCGTCAAGCGGCCTGACTTTCGGATCCGTGCGACCCGCCGCCGAGGTCGCGTGGAAGGCCACGTCGGCAGGGACCCTCGCCGGCCGTCTCGTTGTCCACGGTCGCGCCTGATAGACTCACGATTCCCCGGAGTGGACCCGCGTGTTGGGTTACCCGGCGGGCCGAGGACTGATGGCGAGCAAGGGTCGAGTCGAAGTCAGCAAGAGGCGGCGGAACCGCAACGGCGGGCTGACGCGCGCCCTCAAGTGGTTCGCCTTCATGCCGCTCGCCAGCCGCGGACCGATGTACGCGCGCCTCATCTGGGCACTCGTCATGGACTCGCGGATCCCTGCCAGCCGCAAGGTTGTTCTCGTCGGAGCCGCCGGTTACGTGCTCCTGGGTCGAGACCTGATCCCCGACGACATCCCGGTACTGGGACGGCTCGACGATCTGGCTGTGGTAATCCTGGCAGTCGAAGTATTCTTCGACGGCATTCCCGACGAAATCCTCGAAGAAAAGCTCGACGAGCTTGAGATCGACCGCGAGGCTTTCCGGCGGGACATGGATCAGGTGCGACGGCTCACCCCCGCACCCGTAAGAAGGATCATTCGCCGGCTGCCCGACGCAATCGACGCGGCGGGCCGGCTGATCGCCAAAACAGAGCTCGGGCCGAAGGTTCGATCGCTCATCTCTAAGGAGGAATCGTTCGCGTGAAGNNGGCTATGCCCGGAACTTCCTGATTCCCAAGAAGGTCGCCGTGCCCGCGGCCGGGGGCGCATTCCGCGCCTGGCAGCACGACATTGCCAGCCGTGAAGAGAAGCGGCAGCGCGAGCGTGAGGATGCCGAGATCGCGGCCACGCGCATCGGCAGCACGACGCTGACGATGGGCGTGAAGGTCGGCGAAGGCGGCAAGCTCTACGGCTCGATCACCGCCAAGGACATCGCCGACGCGCTGGCCCGCCGCGGCATCACGGTCGATCGCCACAAGGTGGAACTGCCCGACCCGCTCAAGTCGCTGGGCACGTACAAGGTCGCGGTCAAGGTCTACCCCGGGATGACGCCCGAAGTGACCGTAGTCGTGGAACCGAAGGGCTAGCAGGGGCGGAGAAGCGGGCGGTCGAGCGCGATCGCCCGTCGTCGTGCCGAAGGGCTAGCACATGCCTGCGCCGAGCCGCAGACCTGGGATTCCATGCCAGCCCGCTTGAGGGATTTCCCGCCATCCTTCGACCGTCGCCGGATGGTACCGTTCGGGCGAGTTGAGACCGTCCGCTACGGTGGTCCTGGGCGACGGTGAAGTCGCGCCTCAGAGGCGCCAACGAATGTCGGAGGTGGGGCATGGCAGTCGTCGCAGGATCTTCGATCGCGACCGCGGCGCTGGTGGCGCACGGGCTGAGCAAGCGTTTCCGAAAGAAGGTAGCGCTCGACTCGGTCGATCTGTCGGTCCCTGCCGGTAGCGTTACGGCGCTGGTCGGGCCCAACGGCGCCGGAAAGACGACCCTGATCCGCGTCTGCATGGCATTTGAGCGTCCGAATGCCGGCCGGGTCGAGGTCGAGGGCGTGGATCCCTGGCGGCACCGCAGCGAAGCCCTGCGGCGGGTCGCTTATGTGCCTCAGACGCCCGCGGTCTACCGCGGCTTGAGCGTCGACGACCACCTCGCGATGGCTCGCAGCCTCCATTCGGGCTTCGATGCCACATACGCTCGCGGCCGGCTCGACCAGCTCGGAATCCCGGTCGACCAGCGAGCGGACACTCTCTCGGGCGGGCAGGCCGCCCAGCTCGGCCTCGCCATCGCCCTCGGGACGCGAGCCAAGATCCTGCTGCTCGACGAGCCGCTGGCCAACCTGGACCCGCTCGCTCGTCGCGAGTTCATCCAGGTTCTGCTGGACGCAGTCCGCGCCGACGGCTCGACGGCCCTGCTGTCCTCGCACATCGTCACGGACGTCGAAGACGCCTGCGATCGGCTCGTGATCCTGGGCGGCGGGAAGATAAGACTCGACTGCCCGCTTGAAGAAGCCCGGCGCACCCACCGGCTCACCGAAGCGGATTCTCCGCCGGCGGGGGCTACGGCGGTGGGCTCGTTCCTGGGCAAGGGCGGTCAGAAGGTGATGACCTTGTGGCGGCTTGCCGTGGTCGACATCGATGGCGCGGACGGCCAGAGCGCGGCTCCGGAAACCACCAGCCTGGAAGATGTCGTGCTCGGCTACCTCGCCGCGGGGCGCGGCACCGCCGGCCTGCAGCTCAACTGAGGGGGACGACGATGATCACCAGGATCTGGCTCACCTTCAAGCAGCACCGGTTCGAGACGATCGCGATTCTGATCGTGTGCTTGGGGCTTACCGGAGCGACTCTGATCGAGGCCTACCGGCTCAACTCCCTGAACGTGCCGCTTTCGTGCTTGGCCGCCGCATTGGGAGGCGGTGGGCCATTCGCCGGCGGGATGACTGCCCCTGCCGATGCGCACTGCCTGTCCCTGGCGAACTCGTTCTCGAGTATCCAGGGCAGCGTGGACATGAACCTGGTCCGGCTCCTGCTCCTGCTCGTCCCACTGCTCGCGGGGATCGTGTTCGGCGCGCCGCTCGTGGCGCGTGAGATCGAGCAAGGTACTGCGCCGCTCTCCTGGTCCCTCTCGGGCTCGCGCCGGCGCTGGCTCCTTGGCAAGGTGCTGGCGGGGGTCGTATTGCTCGTACCGCTGATGCTGGCGGTGGGATTGGCCGCCGAAGTGCTCGAGGGCGCGCTCGATCCGGGTGTCGACACGCATGCCGCATTCCAGAACTACCTGAGTCGCGGTTTCATCGATGTCTTCTGGGTGCTGGCCGCGTTCGCCGGGACATTTGCCCTGAGCACGCTCTTGGGTCGGACCATGCCCGCGGTGATCCTCGCGCTCATCGTCTGCTTCTTCGTCAGAGTGGCGTGGGAACCCGGGATGGCTCGAATCGTGCTGCGTCCGATGGCCGTTGAGCAGACCCAGTCCAGCCAGTTTGGGTTCTACTACGGGGGAGGGCCCGGCATCGCAGTCGCACCGATTGGACCAACTCCTTCGATCGAGCCGACTCCTTCGGTCGAGCCGACTCCTTCGGTCGAGACTCCTTCGATCGAGCCGACTCCTTCGAGCGAGCCCGGCGGGTCGAGCGACAAGTCGGCGGCCTACACGCCCTACTGGGTTCAGACCGACCTGTACTCGTACACCCAGGTGTTTCTGAACGGCAAGCCCTTCTACGGCGACCCGTGGTCCTTGCCTGGCTACCAGATGCAGTTCGATGCCAATGGCAATCCGATCCAACCGGACCCGTCGACAATGCCCAACTGGGTCGAATATGCGGTCCCCGGATCGCAGTACTGGCCGGTCGTGGCCCTGGAGTCGGGGTTCCTGCTGCTGGGATCGCTGATCTTCGGCGCAGTCGCCCTGGTCTGGGTGGATCGTCGCCGGCCCTACTGAGGCCGATCGGCGTCCACGGCGCTCACGCCACGCAGTTCGCCGATCCGCTGTCGGTGAAGGAGCCGAGCGCCGGCACGAACTTCCAGCTGTAGCTCGTCGCGTGAAGCGTCAGCTCGAGGACGCCGAAACTGGTGGTGTTGGCGACGACGCTGTTGGCGGCTCTCGTTAGCAAGAGCGAGGTGTGGTCGGCGCCGCCGGTACCCACGGTGATCTCGCGGATCCCGTGCGCCACATCCAGCACGCCGGCCGGTGTCTGGGGAGCAAACCGTTCATAGATGTGGTCATGGCCGTCGAGGATCACATCGGCATGGGCGGCGTAGAGCTGCTGCCAGAGTGGTCTGGTTGCAACGTTGGCTCGACCGCCTGAACTGAAGAGCGGAATGTGCCAGAAGGCGAGAGTGCATACGTGCCTGTGGGCCGCGATGTCGGCGGCCAGCCATTTGCCCTGAGGCGAAGTTGCACTGCAGCCTCCGGCCTGGGCGCAGCTCGAGTTGAGGGCGATCAGATGCCAGGCCCCGACATTGAAGCTGTAGTAGCCCTTTCCCGGAGCACCGGCTGCCGCACCGAAGTACTTGAAGTATCCGGCCGCGTTCGTGTTGTCGACCGTGCAGCCGGTACCTCCTGTGGTCATGTATTCGTGGTTGCCCACGACCGGGTGGGTGATCGACTTTACGCGTCCCCAACTGAGGTCGTACGACTGCTCGAAAGCGGCATAGCCGCCGCAGTTGTACTGGGTGTCGCCCAGCGCCAGGACTGCGGCGAAGTGGCCGTTGACGAGCAAGTTGGAGACGGCGAGCTGACGACACGTCGTGCCGATCCCCTGGCCATCGTTGAACCGAGAATTCGTCGGGTCGCAGGCTATGTCGCCGGCGGCCGCGATGACCGGATCTGCGACTGTGATCGCTGGATCCGCGACGGCGGCGACGGGAAGTGGCGCGCCGGCGGAGGCGGTCAGCCAGGTCGCCGCGAGTGCCGCGACAATCAAGGCCCGGTACAGTGCCGCCGGCCGCGGCGCTCGGGCACGATTTACCATCGGTGGCACCTGTCGCTGTCGGATGGTTCTGGCACCCAGAGCGAGGTGCCGGCGCCGATCGCTGCCGCGCGGCGAGTCGAGATCGCGCCTATTACAGGGCATGTCGTCCGCGTCGCGGATGGCGACCCGCCAGGCAGTAGAGGCGTCGCGTCTGGCGGTCGGTCGGCCCGAACGGGTTGGGCCGAATCGCGACGAACGGGTAGGCGGAGCCGGCCGGTCGGGCAACCCCACAGCCCGGGCTTGTCTCCCGACGTCGAGCGCTGTGTCGGCCGCTCGCGGGCCCCTCGCCAGGCGCCCCGCGTCGCGCCATCATTCGGCCATGACCGCCGGCCGGCTCAGCATCATCCATGTGGACCTCGACGCGTTCTTCGCGGCGGTAGAGCAGCGCGACCACCCGGAGTTGCGCGGCAAGCCGGTGATCGTCGGCGGCGACCCGCGCTCCCGCGGCGTCGTCAGCACGTGCAGCTACGAGGCGCGCAAGTTCGGCGTCCATTCCGCGATGCCGCTGCGCACGGCGCTCTCGCTCTGCCCCGACGGCATCTTCGTGCCGGTGGACGGCGCCAAATACCAGCGAGTCAGCCGCGAAGTCATGACGGTGTTGCGACGCTTCACGCCGGCCGTCGAGCAGGTGTCGATCGACGAAGCATTCCTCGATGTCGCCGGTTCGGAGGGCTTGTTCGGAACCGCGCCGGATATCGCCCGGCGCATCAAGGCCGAGGTCGTCGCGGCGACCGGGCTGACCATTTCGGCAGGCGTCGCCACGAACAAGCTCGTCGCCAAAGTTGGCAGCGATCTCCGCAAGCCCGACGGGCTGGTCGTGGTTCAACCTGGGCAAGAGGCCGCCTTCCTCGCCCCTCTGGAGATCCGGCGGCTGTGGGGGATCGGGCCCAAGACGGCCGAGCGGTTGCACGGCTTGGGCATTCGAACCATCGGAGAGCTGGCCGCGCTGCCGGTGGAGACGCTGGTCCGAGCGCTCGGCGATCACGGCGCCACGCTGCACGATCGGGCACTCGGCATCGACGCGGACCCGGTCGTCGGCGGCGGCGAGGCGGCGAAATCTGTCAGTCACGAGACGACATTCGAGGTCGACGTCACCGACGCGGCCGAGATCGAACGAACGCTGCTGGCCTTGACCGAAGGTGTGTCGGCCAGGCTGAGGTCGGCCGGGCTAAGGGCGGGGACGGTCGCGGTCAAGGTTCGCGACTCGCAGTTTCGAACCGTCACCCGGCAGAAGACGCTGCCGGAGCCGAGCGACCTCACCGACACTATCTGGCGGGCGGCGCTCGAGCTCGTGAGGCCGGAGGTTCGCGGCAAGAAGATCAGGCTGCTCGGAGTCGCCGCGACACAGCTGGGCCGGCCTGAACAGACCACCATGTTCGAGGTCGTGGATGCGAAGCAGCGGCGAGTCGTGGACGCCACGGACGCGGTCCGCCGCCGTTTTGGCGATCGCGCCGTGACTCGGGCCAGCCTGCTGAACCGTGGATTGCCGTCGCCCTTTGAGCGCGACCCGGCCTCTGCGGTCGAGGGCCGCGTTGGCATCGCGAAGGTCGAGGACGAGATCGAGTAGAGCTGGAGAAAGGCGGGCGGTGGTGCCCGATCGTGCAGAGGGCGGCCCGGTCAGACCGGCCACGGACCGCCGGGCACCTGGACCTCGGCGCCGCGTCCGGAGGCGAGCCCGGCGCCCGATCTTGAGTCCGGGAATATTCGAACGAGCGTGCGCTCTTCCGTGACACGCTAGCTGTCACGGCGGGCCGGCACGATGGCGGCGTCAATGAATGCGCCGAGCGGTTGGCTTGACACCGAACGTCTGTTCGACTAGCCTGTGAGGTGCAATAGAACGTCCGTTCTTCAGCTCAAGTGCCCGCGAGCGAACGACGGCCCGCCAAAGCGAAGAGGAGTCCGCGATGGCCATCGTCCGTATGGATCCCGTCAGCGTCCATGTTCGAGCCGGTTGGCTCGATGGCGCCCCGCGCGAAATCACCTGGGGTGAAGTTCGCTTTCCCGTCACGCGCCTTACTGCTGTGCGGACCGAAACCTCTGCCTTCAGGGCCGCCGTCGGCCCCCGAACATACTTCGAGGTCGAGACGCCGGGCGTCAAGCTGGCGCTCTGCTACACGCATCGATCGCACCGCTGGACGGTCAATGGAGTGGACGACGAGGTGTGTCTGTCCTGACCGGCCGCGCAGCGATCTCAGATTCGCGCTGCGACGAGCTCGCCTCCGCCGATGGGGATGACGAGGCCCGAAAGGCGCGGGTCCGCCAGCGCCCGGGCGCGGAACTCCACCAGGGCGGAGGGGCTCGCTGACGAGGTCCACGGGTCCTCCGGAAATGACGCGCTGCACGGGCTTGGCCCGATGCCAGGGCGATGATGGCCCGGCGGGCCGAGCTGGGACGGTATGGATCGCTGCTCGCAATCGGGCTCCGCAGGGCGCGACAGTGCGAACCACGATCCAATCGAACGCCGTGGGCCCGCCAATCCCTACAATCAGCCTGTGGAGACATTGCCGAAGTCCGTCTCGTTCGCCGATCTGACAATTGGCCAGTTCGTGGAGCGCCTTTCCTCGGCCGAACCCGTTCCTGGAGGAGGATCGGCTTCGGCCCTGGCGGCGGCACTGGGCGCGGCCCTGGTGTCGATGGTCGCCGGCCTGTCCGTGGGCCGGTCCAAGTACTCGGCATATAAGGCCACGCTGGCCCGGGCGGACGTCGCGGGCAAGCAGCTCGCGGCCGAGTTCCTTGCACTCTCCGATCGGGACGCGGATGCCTATGCCGGGTATGCCGTCGCACTCAAGTTACCGCGGCACTCGGACGCGCAGAGCGAGGCGCGCCTTGAGGCAATTCGGGCGGCGGCGCGAGTCGCTTCGGACGCGCCCTGGGACTGCGTGCGGGCTTGCCTGAGGCTGGCCGAAGTCGCCGAATCGCTTGCCGGACGCAGCAACGTCAACGCCTCGAGCGACGTGCTCGTGGCGGCGCTGCTCGCCGAGGCGGGAGCGCGCGGGGCGGCGGAGAATGTGCGCATCAACCTGCCGTCCACGGGCGACGAGGAGTACTCCGAGGCGATGAGCCAGCAGCTCGACGAGACGCTCCACGACATCTCGGCGCTGACGTCTCGGACCCGCGAGATCGTCCTGTCCGGGGGACCTCAGGAGCCCGAGGCGGAGGCGGAGTGAGCGGCGGGCGAGAAGCCACTGCCACGGCGACAGGCGCCACTCCCGGTCCGGCCGACGGCGTCGCCACTGCGACGGAAGGGCCGCGCCTCCTGGCCGGCAGCCCCATCGCGGCCCAAATCCGCGCCGGCCTCACCACAGACTTCGCCGCGTTCAAGGAGCGTTGGGGCTACGCGCCCACGCTGGCCGTCGTCATGGTCGGCGCGAACGCGCCTTCGGCCGTGTATCTCCAGCAGATCCTTCGGACCTGCGAGAAGGTCGGCGTCAAGGGGCGGCTCGTCGAAATCGGGTCGGACGTCACCGCGGACGCACTCTGCAACGAGATCGAGCGCCTCAACGGCGATCCGGCTGTGGCCGGCATCATCGTCCAGATGCCGCTGCCGGCCCACATCCCGCTCCACACAGTCATCGACTCGATCGACCCGGCCAAGGACATCGACGGCATCCATCCCCGCAACGCGGGCCTGCTCTCGCTCGGCTACGACGGCTTTCTGCCGGCGACGGCCCAGGCGGCGGTCGAGATCCTCAAGCGATCCGGCATCGAAATCGCCGGCAAGCGCGTGGTCGTCGTCGGGCGGTCGAACGTGGTCGGCAAGCCCGCGGCCCTGCTGCTCCTGCGGGAGCACGGGACGGTGAGCATCCTCCACTCGAAGACTCGAGACCTCGGCCAGTACACCCGCGACGCGGAGATCCTGGTCGTCGCGGCCGGTCGCCCCGGCCTCGTCACGGGCGAGATGCTCTCGCCGGGGGTCGTCGTCGTAGACGTGGGCATCAACGTCGTGGCGGGCGTGGACGGAGCGGAGCGCCTCGTCGGCGACGTGGACTTCGAATCGGCGAAGGATATCGTTTCGGCCATCACGCCGGTCCCCGGCGGCGTCGGACCGCTGACCAATGCGCTGCTGCTGACGCATCTGATGCGCGCGGCCACGAATCAGGCGGAGAGCCGGGCAGCCCGCGCGAAAGTCGGAGTTGGTCATGACGCCTGAGACGCCGGTGACGCCCCGCCACGCGCCTTGGTTCTTGCGGCGGCGGCTGCCGATACGCGATGCGGGGTCGGTGACCTTCGAGGGCGTGTGGTACCGGGCGACGCCCACGGTTCGGTTGTTGATCGGTCACGACACAGGGCGTTTGATCGTGTCGGATCGGGTCGCCGAGTTCACCGGGGGACATGGAGTTGTCACGATCAGCGCGGTCCATCGTGTGTCGCAGGCGCGCTTGAGCCAGGGCATGCCGGCCTCCTTCTACCGATGGGTTCGCCTCGACTTCGGGGACGCAGAAACCGCGATGTTCTGCGATGGTGCTTGGCGGGGCTGGTCAGGCGCGTTTGGCGGAAACAGGGCAATCTTCGAGGCCTGCCAAGTCCTGAGGTCGCACTCATGACCGCCACTCCGATGCCCAACAGCCTCGAGATCGCCCGATCGGTCAAGCCGCGGCCGATCATCGAGCTCGCCCGTGAGCTCGGCCTGCACGACGAAGAAGTCGAACTCTACGGGCCGTACAAGGCCAAGATCAGTCTTGCGGGGATCACTCGGCTGGAGGCGAAAGCCGCGGCCGAGGGGCGCCGCGGCAAGTATGTCGTCGTCACCGCCATCACGCCGACACCGCTCGGCGAGGGCAAGACGACGACCAACATCGGACTTGTTCAGGGGCTCAACCGGATCGGCCACAAAGCCGCGGTCTGCATCCGCCAGCCTTCTCTCGGCCCCGTCTTCGGCATCAAGGGCGGCGCCGCGGGCGGCGNNACCGGCGACAACCACGCCGTCGGAGCTGCCCACAATTTGTTGGCCGCCTTTATCGATAACTCGTTGACCCACAACAATCCGCTCGGCATCGATCCGCTGGGCGTCCTCTGGCCGCGCGTGGTCGACATCTCGGACCGCGCCGTCCGCAAGGCGATCATCGGCCTGGGCGGTCGAGAGAACGGCTACCCGCGAGAGACCGAATGGCAGATCACCGTCGCCAGCGAAGTCATGGCGGTCCTGGCCCTCGCCTCGGACCTGCAGGACCTCCGCCGCCGGCTCGGCCGGATGGTCGTCGCGACCAGCTTCGACGGTCGCCGCATCACTGCCGAAGACCTCAAGTGCGCCGGCGCGATGACGGTCCTCCTGCTCGACGCGATCAAGCCGAACCTGCTCCAGACCCTCGAAGGCGGCCCGGCTTTCGTCCACTGCGGCCCGTTCGCCAANNTCGACATCAAGTGCCGCCAGAGCGGGCTGCGCCCCGACGCGGCAGTCATGGTCGCCACGGTCCGCGCCCTCAAGATGCACGGCGGCGTCGGCAGGATCGTCGCCGGGCGGCCGCTCGATCCCGCGCTCGGGCAGGAGAACGTGGCAGCCGTCCGCAAGGGCTCGGCCAACCTTGCCGCCCAGATCGAAAACGTGCGCGTCTTCAACGTGCCGGTTGTCGTGGCGATCAACCACTTCCCCGGCGACACGGAAGCGGAGGTGACCGCGATCCGGGAAGTTGCACTGGCCGCCGGCGCGCGCGACGT
>PMBR01000045.1 GCA_003152995.1 Chloroflexota bacterium
CGGCAGCAGCCGCTGTACGAGTTCGGGATGGTCTTCCTCGAGCTGCCCGATCAGCGTTTCGACGCCCAGGCGGCCGAGTTCGGAACTGGGTGGAGTCAAGGCCGTCAGCGGCGGTAGTGTCATCTCCGCGACCCGAGCCGACGAAGCGACGGAGATGATCGATAGGTCGTCCGGGATTCTCCAGCCGCGCATGGCGGCTGCCTGCATCACGCCGACCGTAGCCCGCTCGTTTATCGTGGCCATGGCGGTCACTTCAGGATGGTCTGCCATGAGTTCCTCGAAGACCTTCTCTCCGGCCAGCGCGGTGTCGCCGCAGAAGCGGCTGATCGGCGTGAGGCCGGCCGCCCGGGTCATCTGGTCGAAACTGGCGGCCGCTCGAACCGAGGGCCCGTACCCGGCATTGAACGCCTCTTCGGTCTGGCTGAGGAAAACGATGTGCCGGTGGCCGAGCCCGACGAGGTACGTCACGGCATCGCGGGTCGTTTGCTCCCAGTCGATATCGGCGAAGCTGAGGTCGGAGGCGGAGGCCGGTCGTCCGATCATGCTGAACGGGACGCCGATCCGCTTCAACAACTCAATCCGCTCGTCGTGCAGGCGAACTTCCATGACCAGGACGCCGTCGACCAGGTTCTGGCGGACAAGCTGCTGCAGTTCGCCTACGGCGTGGATCTCCATCGGCCACAGGACGAGGTGGTAGGCGCGATCCTGGGCGGCTTCGGCCGCACCGGTGACGAATTCGAGCTCGGTAGCTCCAAAGCCGCGGGGCAAAGCCGGGAATAGCAGGGCGATGATGCGACTCCGCTTGCTCGCCAGGCCTCTGGCCAGTGCGTGCCGCTGGTAGCCGAGATCGGACATCGCCTGCCAGATCCGCTGGCGCGTTTCCTCGGAAACCGGCCGGGTGCCGTTCAAGGCATACGAGACGGTGCTGAGGGCGACGTTTGCCCGCCTGGCGACCTCGAGCATCGTGGGTGCGGCCATCAGCACTCCGGTCAAGCTGCCATCAACGCCGGGAGTAAGATGCGCATCGAAGCGCATAGTCGAAGCGCATAGNNATAGTCGAAGCGCATAGTCGAAGCGCTTCGACGGCACGTTAGATCGCCGGTCCCGGCTGTGTCAAGATGCAAAGAGCGAGCCGAGCGCTCCATCGCGGGCGCCACCCGATACATCGGCGCGAAGCTGTACATCGGCGCGAAGATGACGGCCAAGACATCGGCGCGAAGATGACGGCCAGACTCAAGGAGGACAGAGCGTGACTCAGGACTTCTTCTCGGAAGTGGCGGCCCGCATCCCCTTCGGCGGCCTGGAGTCGAGCGATCCGCTGACGTACAAGGTCTACGAGCCGGATCGCCTCGTCCTCGGCAAACGCATGGAGGACCACCTCCGGATATCGGTCGCCATGTGGCACTCCTTCGCTTCGGGCGGATCGGACATGTTCGGCTCCGGCACCTTCGACCGGCCCTGGCTCGAAGACGGGCTGGAGCCCCTCGCCGCCGGCCGGGCCAAGCTCGACGCCGCCTTCGAGTTCATCGCCAAGCTGGGCGTTCCGTTCTTCTGCTTCCACGACCGTGACATCGCGCCCGAAGGCCGGACGGCGGCCGAGACGAAGGCCAACCTCGAGGCGATGGTCGACTACGCCGGCGAGCAGATGGCTCGGACCGGCGTGCGGCTGCTGTGGGGCACCGCCAACCTGTTCAGCCACCCGCGCTACGCCGCCGGCGCCGCCACGAACCCCGATCCCGAAGTGTTCGCGGTCGCCGCCTCGCAAGTGAAACTCGTGCTGGAGGCGACGAAGCGGCTCGGCGGCACCAACTACGTCCTGTGGGGCGGCCGCGAGGGCTACGACTCGCTCCTCAACACAGATCTGGCGCGCGAAGAGACCCAGCTTGCGCGGTTCCTGAGCCTCGTCGCGGAGCACAAGCACCGCATCGGCTTCAAGGGCACCCTCTTGATCGAACCCAAGCCCCACGAGCCGACGAAGCATCAGTACGACCACGACTCCGCGGTCGTGCACGGGTTCCTGGTCCGCCACGACCTGGCGGGCGAGTACCGGCTGAACATCGAGGCGAACCACGCCACGCTTTCGGGGCACAGCTTTCACCACGAGATCGCCTACGCGGTGGCCAACGGCATGCTCGGCAGCGTCGACGCCAACAGGGGCGACTACCAGAACGGCTGGGACACCGACCAGTTCCCCAACTCCGTTGACGAGCTATCGCTGGCGATGTACGAGATCCTCCGGGGCGGTGGCCTCACGAACGGCGGCTTCAACTTCGACGCGAAGCTGCGCCGCCAGAGCATGGCCCGGACCGATCTCTTCCACGGTCACATCGGCGGTATCGACACCCTTGCCCAGGCCCTGCTCATCGGGGCGGCGATGGTCGAGAACGGCACGCTCGAGCGGCTGCGCGAGGAGCGATACGCCGGCTGGGCGGACAAGCTCGGAACCTCGATCCTCTCGGGCGGTGCCACGCTCGAGGATCTCGAGCGCCGGGTCGCTTCGGGCGAGATCGACCCCAAGCCGGTGTCGGGCCATCAGGAGTTGCTCGAGAACTTGGTGAACCAGCATGTCTGGGCGGCACAGCGCCGCGCGCGAACAGACTGACTCTGCTACCGACCTACGGACGGCGCGGCATGGCGCTCATCGCGCCCGTGCTGAATCCACCGTCGACAAACAGCAACTGACCGGTGACGTATGACGCCGCCTCTGACGCCAGGAAGATCAGGGCGCCGTCGAGATCGCCTTGGCCACCCGTCCGGCCCGCTGGGATTCGAGCCACGACGCCGGCCACCCAGTCGGGGTCTTCGTAGAGAACGGCATTCTGAGCCGTCTTGAACCAGCCGGGCGCGAGGGCGTTGACCGTGATCCCGTCGGCGGCCCATTCCGCGGCCAAAGCCTTGGTCAGCTGGGTGATGCCGCCTCGCGCCGCGCAGTACGGCGCGATACCGGGCATCCCGAACACGGACGTGCCGGAGCCGATGTTCACGATTCGTCCGTAGCGTTGGGGGCTCATGGCCGAGCGCACGACCGCGGTCGAAACGAAGAACGTGCCGCGCAGGATCGTGTCGACCACGCCGTCCCAATCGGCCGGCTGCATTTCCACGGCAGGCTTGCGGACGTTCGAGCCGGCGTTGTTCACCAGGATGTCGATACGGCCGAAGCGCTCGAGCACCTGATCGACCATCGGCTGGATGGTCTCCACCCTGGCCGTGTCGAGCGTGCACGGCAGGACATCGACGCCGAATGCTTCCAGCTCACGCCGGGTGTCGACCAGTGACTCGATGGTCCGGCTCGTGATCGCAACGTGTGCACCGCGGCTCGCGAGGGCCGACGCGAAGCCCCGACCCAACCCGCGGCTGCCACCGGTCACGAGCGCCACGCGGCCGGCCAGGTCGAAGAGATCAGACATTCGCCACCTCCGGCGATGTGGCCCCAGGCTCGGGGCGCAGCACGATTTTGAGCAGTCCCGGTTCGCCCCGGCGCAGCGCGTCGAATGCGGTCTGGCCGTCGGCAAGGGGCATGACCCGGCTGATCAACGGTCCGACCTGGAACCGCCCGGCCGCGAGAAACGCCAGGCACGCCGGGTACTCGCCGGCGCTCGCGGCGGAACCTCGGATGGTCAGCTCCTTGGATACGATGGCCTGGAGGTTCTGCTCGATCGAGGGCTGGACGTTGCCGATCAGCGTGAGGTTGCCACCGGGCGCGGTGAGGTCCGTTGCCAGTTGGACGGTCTGCTGGATGCCGACGGCCTCAAACACCACGTTGACGCTCGGGCGACCGGTAGCCGTCTCTAGAGCGTCGCGCGGATCGCCGCTCTGCGAATTGACCACCGCGTCCGCGCCCAGCTGGGTGGCCAGGAGCAGACGCTCCTCCCGAACATCCACGACCACGACCTTCCCGGCGCCCCGGAGTTTGGCCGCCTGCATGGCGAGCAAGCCGATGGCGCCCGCTCCGATGACGACTACGGCGCCTCCGGGCTCGATGGGCGTGATCCGGGCGGCGTGCAGCGCCACTGCGGCGGGTTCGACCAGCGCTGCCTCCTCGAATGAGAGCCCGTCCGGCAGCCGGTGCAGGATCCAGTGCGGCACGGCCACGAATTCGGCCATTGCACCGTGCCGCCGGAAAGCGGGCGGCGAAACGCCGAGGATTTGCCGCTTTTCGCACAGGTTGATGCGCCCGCGGCGGCACTCCGGGCATTCGTTGCAGTAGACCGTCGAGTCGAAGGTCACCCTGGTGCCGCGCGGCCACCCAGTCACCTGCCGCCCGACTGCTTCGACGACGCCCGAAGCCTCGTGACCCATGATGATCGGCGGGATCCGCCGGCCGGTGGTGCCGGTGTAGCCGTGGACGTCTGAGCCGCAGATGGCGACCGCCGCCACACGAACGAGGACCTCGTCCGGGGCGGGGATCGGGTCCGGCCAGTCGACGTACTCGAGCTTGAGCGGAGCAGTGTGGACAAGCGCCTTCACTTCAGGCTCCTTCTCGCAAGCGGCGGGCGCGTCGGCCCCGAACTCCCGGCCGCACTCTGAAGACCCCGCCGGCCTCCGGCTCCGCGGCACGCTCGTCCGAGGTCGAACCTTCCCAGGCCGTGGTGATGAACAGCTCAGCAAGGTCGTCGCCGCCGAAGGCACAGCTTGACACCCGCGCCACGGGAACGTCGACGCGGGTGAGGAGCGATCCGCCAGGGCCGAACCGCAGGACGCATCCCCCACCCCACACGGCCACCCAGACACAATCGTCCTCGTCGATCGTGAGGCCGTCGGGCACCGCGGATGCAGGCAGGCCCAGGGACTCGTCGACACGAGCAAAAGGACGGCCCTCCCCGATCCGCCCGTTCTTCTCGTCGAAGTCGAAGACCGAGATGACCCGCCGCACCGAGTCCACGAAGTACATTCGCTTGCCGTCGCCCGACCAGTCGAGCCCGTTGGGGATCGTCAGCCCACGCAGGACGGTCTCGAAACCTGCTTCGCTTCCAGGCCCAGACCGACCATAGCGAACAAGCGAGCCGGCGCCCGGTGCGCGATCGAACGCCATGCGATCGATCCAGAACCGGCCCACGGGATCGGGCTTGCCGTCGTTGCATCGGAGGGCGATGGGCTCAGACTCGAATCTCGCGAGGATTCCGGTCGCGCCAGTCTCGGGATTGAGCTTCAGGAGGGCTTCCGGCGCCGCGACGACCAGTGCTCCGTCCTGGCGGAGTGCGATGCAGCCCACTGGCCTGCCGATCTCAATAGCGCTATCCGACCCAGTTGCCGGATCCAGGCGGTGGACGCGGCCGGCGTTGATGTCGACCCACCAGATGACGTGCCGGTCTTCGTCCCAGAGCGGCCCCTCGGCGAGCTCCGCACGAGCGTCGAGGACCAGCTCGGCTCGCAACCCGATGACAGTCGTCCGATTAGTCGTCGGGGTGGCGGATTGCGGGTCTGTCGGCATCCGACAGCGGCTCCTTTGGCAGCGCTGGGACGGCACACGTTTGGTCCCCAGGCTGTCAATCCTAGCGACCGGCTGCTTCGCCTCTCTCCGAACCGGAGGGTCGTTCCTCTCGACGCTGGGCGTGCGGCGCATGTTCGGCGTGAGGGATGGCGTCCCCGGTCGGACTCGAACCGACGACCTACCGCTTAGAAGGCGGTTGCTCTATCCGCTGAGCTACGGGGACACCGAAAGGCCCGACGCCGCGGGTAGAGTACCCCGGGCCGCAATGCAGCGGTAGCCCGCGCGGGCGGTCGAGCGCCGAGGCGGGCACACGCTCGGGCTTGCGCGGCCCATCGAGCGCCGCGAGACCGTGCTAATGCTGGTTCGAGTCCGAGCCACGATACCGGCCGCTAGTCCCATCGCCCTCCCTTGGGGCGGTGCTAGACTCCATATCCTCGCGTCCACCACGTACGCGCCTGCAGTGCCCTACGAGGTCGTATCGGTGTCGTCGCTTCCGTTCGAGTCCGGACTGGCAGCCATGCCGTCGGTGGCAGACGAGCGGTCGGACGTACGATCGGCAGCCCGGTCGGCCGTCGCCCAAACCGGCGCCCACCTGCTCGCCGCCGACGGCCAGCTTGCCCTGCAGCTGCCGAGCGAGTTGCCCCGCCTGACGATCGCACCCGAATGGAAGGACCAGCAGCGGCTGTGGGGCCACAGCTTCCATCCCATGTGCTCGTATCTGGCCAGCTTTCCCGCCGGCCTCGTCCATGCGTTCATCGCCCGCTACACGCGTCCGGGCGACGTCGTCCTGGACCCGTTCAGCGGCCGTGGCACGACTCCGCTCCAGGCCTGCGCGGAAGGCCGAATCGGTGTCGGCAACGACCTCAACCCCTTCGCCCACATCCTGACCGCGGCCAAGGTGGACCCGCCGACTAAGGCGGATGTCAAGACCCGTCTGGTTGCCCTTCGCCTGGCATGGGCCGCCACCGCGAGCGAATGGAACGCAATCGCCGACAGCGTGGTCGCCGAGCCCGGTTCGGCCGAGATACTCGTGCCGGGCTCAGGCAGCCGGCCGATCGGCGGCTCGACCTCGGGTCGTCCCGAGGCGGTCGTCCCGGCCGAGGTCGCGCTCGCCTTCCATCCTCGAACTCTGGCGCAGCTGCTCTATCTGCGCGCCGGCCTGGATCCCGACGATCGGACCGACCGATTCATCCTGGCGACACTGACCGGGATCCTCCACGGCAAGAGCGCGAGCTACCTCTCCTCGGTGATGCCGAACACCTTCAGCATGGCCCCGCGCTACGTCCGTGACTTCGTGGCTCGAACCAACTTCCACTCCCCTGAACGAGATGCTTTCGGCCTGCTCGACGACAAGATCCGCCGCCTGTACCGCCAACCGGTGCCGGCCACGCGAGGGATCGCCCTGCTCGGCGACGCACGCGACTCGGGCGTCCGGTTCCAAGAAGCCCTCCGGGCGCGGGGCCTGCCGGAGAAGGCCCGCCTGGTGGTCACTTCGCCGCCCTACCTGCGGGTCGTGAAGTACGGCTACTACAACTGGCTGCGGCTGTGGCTCCTTGGTTACGACGCCGCCGCGATAGACGACCTCCTCGACGACGCCCACCACCGCGACGCCTATCTCTACTTCATGCGCGAAGTGCTGAGCGGCCTTCGCACCGCCCTTGCGGATGACGCGGTGGTGGCGCTGGTCATCGGCGACGTGGAGTTCGACCGCGGCCGGCCGGCCAACGGCGGCGTGGGTCTCGCCGAGGCGGTCTGGGAGATGGCCGCCGCCCCGGAGGGCTACCGGCTGGCGGGAATTGCCCTGGACGACGTGGCCGCAGGTCGCAAGATGACCAAGATCTGGGGCGACGAGGCGGGCCAGGCCACGAAGCTGGACCGGATTCTTGTGCTCTCGACGAGTGAAGCCGGCCGCCGCCGCGCCCTCAACAGCGCCTCGCTGCCGATCGACTGGTCCTGGCCTCCGCGCTCCCCACGGCCGCTGTAGGCGCCCGACGCGCCGGCCACACCGGAAGCCTCCTACAATCAAGCGATGAAGCCGATGTACGACGACAGCGACCTCGCGGCAATGGATCCGCTGGTCCTGATGAAGAACCTCGACCACGTGCGGATGACAAGCCGCCGTCTGAGCTACATCCTCCAGCAGCAGGTTCATCTGTACACGCCGCCGGCCAACGAGCTGCGCCAGCGGATCGACTCGTACACGGAAGCCGAGCGCCAGATCGAGGCCGAAATGGCTCGGCGGCAACTCCGGGCTTGACGCGGCGCCGCCCTGTCGAGCGGCAAACCTCGCGGCCGGCCGCCGCCCCGCGAGGCGGCATTACCCCCCAAGCAGCATTGCCCGCGGAGCGAGGCCGCGCCAGCCGGAGCGAGGCCGCGCTCGGCGGGTCCTGGTTCAGCCGGCCGTACCCACGAGCATCGGGGCGTGCCTTGCCTCATCGGACGCCTCTTCCGGCGCGTCCGATCGCAAGCTCAGCGGGGCCATGACGCCGACGAGCAGCCGACCGCGCCGCTCGACGTCCTCCCGTGCGATCTGGCTGACGAGCCCGGCCAGACGCGGCATCTCTGCGAGCCCAAAAGCTATGCCGTGTTCCGCAAGCTCACCAAAGCCCCAGCCGTGGTACAGACCCCGGCAGGCGACGGCACACATTTCGTCGTAGAGCTCGGGCCAGCCGACGCGTCGGCGGCGGTGACAGAATTTGACGAAATCGAGGGCGGCGTCAGCGGCGGCGCGGTCCTCCACGTGCCTGCGCGAATCCATTCGATGCACTCGCTCCTCTATCCACTGCGACCCGAAGCCGCTGCCACGCGACGGTCGTGGCCGGGTTTCGGTCCCCCCGCGCGCTCTCCTCCGCGGCAGGCTCCCGTGCATGCTAGGCGGGCGCCCGCCGCCAAGAAAGGGGTTTCTCCACCAAGTCGTCCACTAAGTTCTCCACAGAACGCGCGTTCGCTGACCGTTTGTTCGACGGTCCCTAGTGGAGCCCCGATATTGCCCGACCGGACTCCGACGGCAGGCTCGAAACACATGCTCGGCGGGAGCGATCGAGCGCGCACTCAACGCCGGCGGCGGCACGCCGCGAGACGACGGACCCTTCGCGGTGTCGGACTTCAACCGGATAGGAACGCCCCCGGGGCGCGGTCCGGGGGCGTAAGGTGCGAGCGAGCTGGTACCGCATATCGGATTCGAACCGATGATCTCAGCCTTGAGAGGGCTGTGTCCTGGGCCTCTAGACGAATGCGGCATCGTGTCGGCCGCCACAACGGCGGGCCGGGCGGGATGATAGCAGGAGCCGCGACGGCGCGCCATCGGGTGCGGCGCGCTATCGGGTGCGGCGCGCTATCGGGGAGATCGCGAGTCGGGGATCGCCGGGCGGCGCGTCGATCCCTACAGGCGGTGCGTCTCGAGGAAAGCACGGACTCCGTCGGCGACCTGCTGAAAGCTCTGCTCGCCGATTATCAGTCCGTAGTGCGAGTGCGCCCCGAACGGCTCGTAAGTGCCTCCGAGCCAGTCGGCCAGGCGGCTGGCGCCGGTCGCGGCCGAGGTTCCGTCCAGGCCCGCGCCGACGACGAGGATCGGAACGCCGGCAAGTCGGGCCCGATCGATCGGAATTCCTTCGAGGATTTCGCGCTTGGCCATGCCCGACTCGTGGGGTTTCTGCCCGAACAGATGCTGCAACCGGGTCACGTCGTCGATCGTGAGATCGCGGTTCTCGCGCTGGAGCTTCTCAGGCAGCGTTTCCCAGCCGATGTGGTCCCGGCCGTAGACATCCGGGATCTCGCGCAGCTCGTGAGGTCGGACCGGCTGGCGCAGGTCGCGCGGGAGCTCGCTGTCGAGCAGGATGATCGCCCCGACCGGATAGCGTTCCGCGGCTTTGAGAATGAGCAGGCCACCCATTCCGTGCCCGACGGACACCGTGTTGGGTCCGAGCTTCTCCATGACCGAAACGACGTCCTCGACGTACGCTTCGAAGTCGGTGGCGGCCATGTCGGCTGTCTGCGACCAGTAGTGGTTGCGCAGGTTGAGGGCGTGGCCTTCCCAGCCGCGACTGGCGAAATAGGACAGATAACGCTCCCAGACCCAGGAGCCGGTCAGCTCGCCGTGGACGAAGAGCAGGGGCCGTCGCCGCGAACGCCGCTCCGGCATCCACGACTCGACGTACAGCCCACGGTCTGTGACTTCGATCTCGTCTTTGCGAATCGGTCGGCCGTTGGAGCCGACTGGATGCGGCCGCGCGACGCGCAAGCCTTCGGGAGTGTTGTCGCTCATAGCCCTCGGGTTCCTAGATTCCTTGCTCGGGACGCCCACACGCCCGATTCACCACTCGTGCGGATTGATGATGAGCCCCGTGACGGCCTTTGGATAGAAGTAGGTCGACTTCTGAGGCATCACGTCGCCATCGGCCGCGACCGCCGCGATCTCGGCAACCGGGGTCGGGTCGAGCAGAAACGCCATGTCGGCGCCGTTGTCGGCCTGATCCACCCAGTCGAGCGCCTCGCGCACAGATTTGGTGTAAGCCAGCCGTCCGGCCGCGATCGCCTCTCGGTCGATCTTGCACAGCCGACCTAGGGCTGTCTGGAGGAGCGTCACGTCCAACCGGCGGAGAGCCGGCCCGCCCGGCGGCAGGAACCGGATGAATTCATCGCGTCGAGCTCGCAGGATGGCGCCGCCCTGACGGGTCCAGAGCCCAAACCGGCCCTCGCCGCCCGGCGACCTGGCCACGGAAGCAAACGCTCGTTCGAGCTGGAGGCGCCCGGTCACTGGTTCGACGTCGAATAGCTCGTGAGCGCGCGACAGGAAGGTCGCCACGCCCGGGTCGCCAAGGTCGCGCACGATCCGGTGGGTCGGAAGAACAGTCAGCTTCTGGCGCGTCGTATCCAACAGGAGCATGAGGACGTAATCCGACGCGGGATCCGGCTCTCCGGTCTTGTTGGCCCGTCGCTCGTCACGGTAGCGGATGGCGGTCTCATAGCGGTGGTGGCCGTCGGCGATGGTGATCGAGTCGCGTCCGGCAGCGGCGAGAATGTCGCGGACCTGCGAGGCGAAGGGTCCCTTCTCGGTCACCGCCCATAGACGGTGACGAACGCCGTCATCGTCGGTCACGTCGATGTCTGGGGGTGTCGCGGCGATGGCCTTCATCGCCTTGAGCGACGTCCCGCGTCGATCCGAGTACAGCCCCACCACCGGGCTGGTGTTGACGTTGGTCGCCCTCATCAGCTTGTAGCGATCCTCTTTTGGGGCCGAGAGGGTTCGCTCGTGCGGCAGGATGCCCGATCCGGGCCCAAACGTCTCCAGACGAAGGCGTCCGAAGAAACCGATCTGGCTCCTGGCTCTCTTGCTTCCGGGGATCAGATATGTCTGTTCGTAGACATAGATCCCGGCATACAGGTCCTTGTGGAGGGTTCCGTCGGCGCGCCAGCTGGTCAGGAGCTTGCCGGCCCGCCGGTACTGGTCGTCGGGCTCGTCCCCGGGCCGGACCTCGGGCCGATCGATGCGGACGGCATTGCGCGAGTTGCGGCGCAGCAGCCTCTCGTGCAGTTCCGGCCCGATGACGTCGTATGGCGGGCAGATGACGCTGTTGAGATCGCCCGCGACCCCAGGGTCGAACCTAAGCGCACGAAATGGTCGGATCTCAGGCACCCGATGCTCCTCAGCGGGCCGATCTGGCCCAGGCCGCGGCGCGGACCGGCGGTCACGCTTCTGGGCGGACCGGCGATTGCCGACGCGAACAACTCGGATCCTAAGGTAACGGAGCGCTTTGGGCCACTCCGGCCATCGCTCAGACAGTCCGGGGCAGACGAACCGACGCCGTGAAGCTCCCATCAGCGGGCCGCCATGGGTGACCCTCGCGAGTGCCGGGTGGCTCCCGGGGGGCCGGGCACCGGTGCAGGTTATGTCATTCACTGTTACTTTTCTGCCATGCATCACGAGCGGGCCGTGCATGCGGAGTTGCCGGCCAATGACATCGCCGCCCCGAATCGCGACGTGGCCGCCGCGCCGGCTCCGTCGACGGCGACCCGGAAATCCGACACTCCCTCCCCCGCCGCAGTGTCCGCCACATATGGCGTGGCCTCGTTCGAACACGGCACTGACGCCGACATCATCCAGCGCCGCGTGCGAACCGCGACCCCACTGGTCACGCCGTCTCCCGGGCCGGGTGCCTCATCCACCCTTCGCCGCGACGTGCTGTACGCCCTCCGGACGGGTGGACCCGCGTCGCCCGATCAAGTAGCGGACCGAGTCGGCGCGAGCCGAACCGGCGTCCTGCAGCAGTTTCGGACCCTCGAGACTGCCGGCCTGGTCACACGAAGTCTGAGCCGCCACGGTGTCGGACGGCCGCGCCACGTGTACGACCTGACTCCCGCGGCGCAGGAGCTTTTCCCGGCCAACTACGGGGCGCTGACGCAGTCGGTGCTGACTGCCATAAGGACCGTCGGCGGCGAAAAGCTGATCGAAGATGTCTTCGAGGCGCGCCGCGAGATGCTGCGGGCTCGGATTGCGCACCGCATCGAGGAGCGGCTGCCGGCCAATGCCACGCTCTGGGAACGGGTCAAGGAGGTGGCGAGCTATCAGGACGAGACCGGATACCTGGGCAGGGCCACCCGCGACCCCGACGGGACGATCCACTTGCGCGAGCACAACTGTGCGATCTACGGGGTCTCGGGCACGTATCAGATCGCGTGCGCGGCCGAGCTGGCGCTCTTTGGCGAGGTGCTGGACGCCAAGGTCACACGGGAATGCCACATCGCCTCGGGCGGTCGCAGCTGCACCTACAGGATCGAACCGGCCGTCGGCTAAACCTCATAGGACGGCGCCGCGACGCAGCGGTCGTCAGCCCTCTTCGCGCTCGACCTGCTGCCGCGTGGCCGGCTCGATGATGGGGACGGCAGGAACGGCACCGACCTTCGCCACGAAAGAGGCCGCCAGCGAGGTCTCGGCCGCCTGAACCTGTTCCTCGTAGGAGAGGATTCCCAGCCTGCCGAGACTGGCGAGCTCGTCGCGGATGTAGGTTCGCAGCATCTCGGGCCCGTCGGTGCTGATGGCATAGCGGACGTCATTCGCGCGGAACTGGTCGAAGATCCACCGGAACTCCTCCCAGCTCGAGACCACCTCCGTTTGAAGATTCGAGGTGGGACAGATCTCCAGGACGATTCCGCGCTCGCGCAGCATGCCCATCGTTCGGGCGTCGTAGGCAGCCTTCACGCCGTGCCCGATTCTGTCGGGCTCGAGCTGCTCGATCACGTCGGCGATCTCCTCGACCGGCCCCGCTTCACCGACATGGACGGTGATCCCCAGACCCATCTGGCGGGCGCGCTGGAAGAGGTTTCGGTAGTCCGAGGCTCGGAAGCTGGCCGACTCCGGGCCGGCGATGTCGATTCCCACGATGCCGCGGTCGCGCCAGGTGATCGCCTTCTCGACGATGATCTCGTTGAGCCCAAATGCGAAGTCGCGGTCGAGGCAGAAGATGAGACCGGGCTTGATGGGGTACTCGAGCACCGCCCGGTCCATTCCCCGCAACGCCGCGGCGATGATGTGGTCCAGATCCTGTTCTCCGCCCCGGTTCCGCTTCATGGGATTGAAGCGGAGTTCGGTGGTCGTCACGTTGTTCTTCCGGTACGCCCCGCCGATGACCTCATACACAGAGCGCTCGACCGCGAGTGGCGACGACTGGATCAGCTCAGTCCAGTGGAAGAGCGCCAGGTAGCCGTCGAAGGAATGCCCGCGCCGCGGCGAGGCGGTGATGATGTCACGGAATTCCCAGTAGTCCTTGGTCGGGAGCCTGATTCCCTGGGAGTGGGCTATCCCCCACATGACCGCCGGCGTGACGGCCCCGCCGAGGTGACAATGCAAATCGGCGAGCGGGATCCGGCGCGACAGCTGGCGGGGCATCGCACAGAGCATATTCCTTCGGCCGCGGATCGCCCGAATGCCGGCGGTTCGAGGCGTCGACCCGCAATCGGAGACCGCTCCGGGGCCACGGCTGACCCGGAAATGCTTGGCGGACCTCGGCGTCGGGCCCGCCTTGCAGGCGAACGCTCGCGCGGGTACGCTGCCTACGCCGATATCGAAGCGTATCTTGAGACTCAGGGGACCCAGAGAGGACACGGGGACAGGCATGACCTCGCCCAAGTTCCGGGTCGTCGGCCTGCTGGCCGCGGCCGCCATAGCCATCGCGGCATGTGGCAATGCCGTGGTAACTCCCACGCCGTCGCCCACCGTCGCGCCCACTCCGACCCAGATTCCGACGCCGATCCTGACGCCCGCCCCGACGCCCGTCCCAACGCCCACGCCGACCCCGGCACCCACTCAATTGATCGTGGCTACCGTGCCGGTCGATCAGCTGGTCGCCGCGGGCCAGCTCACCGTCTGCTCCGACCTTCAGCGGGCGCCGCAGGCATTCCTGGACGCGGCCGGCGACCCGACCGGCTCGGATGTCGACCTTGCCAATGAGATCGCCAACCGGCTCGGCATCAAACTCGCGATTCAGAACACCCTCTCCAAGGCTGTCCTCGCCGCGCTGACCGGCCGCAAATGCGACATCGTCATGTCGGGCCAACGGATCACGCCGCTATTGCTCACCCAGGTCAATACGATTCCCTACTTTCACGCCGGACAGGCCTTCATAGTCGCCCGGGGCAACGTGACTGCTATCGCGACCGTCTATGACCTCTGCGGCAAGACAGTGGGCGTCAGGAAGGGCACGATCGAGGCCGACCACCTCAACGGCGCCGGGACCTACAACTCCGCGATGGGGCTGAACGCCAGATGCCAGGCCGCCCGCAAGACTGCGATCGCCGTCAGGACCTACACCAAGGACAGCGACGCAATCCTCGCCATCGAGGCGGGCAAACTCACTGCCTACTTCACCGACTCGCCCGCCGCCGGATTGGCCGTCATGGCGCAGCCCGACCAGATCGAAGTCGTCTCCGGCCTCCTACTGGAAGACGCCACCCAGGCCATCAGCGTCACCAAGGGCCGGACCGATTTGGACGCGGCCGTCTGGAACGCTCTCCAGTCGATGATCGACGACGGCACGTATCTCCAGATCCTCAAGAAATACGGCGTCGACTCGGGCGCGATAACGGCCGCCGGTCTGATCCCCGACTGACTCCGGAGTGTGCCCGACCCCCGGGGCGCTGCAGCAACCGCCACGGCGGTCGGCGAGTGCCAGCTTGAGGCAGCTCATCGCGGCCATTGCTGCGAGATTCATTTCATCTGCAACTTCATCGCAACCGCGGATGTCGTGGGAGCCTTGCACGCTTTCCCGTGTGACGATACGCTGCGGCTACCGATCCCACTGGCGCGTCGACGGGGCGGACGACGGGCAGGAGTGGGACGCCTTGGAGGATTTGGAGGAGCACTCGTGATCTCTTATCGATTCCGGATCGCCGGCTTCCTGGCCACGGCAGCGATCGTCGTCGGTGCCTGCTCGGCAGCTGCCACGCCGTCCCCGACCGTCGCGCCGACGGTTGCGCCCACGCCCACTGCGGCACCCGCGACCCCGACGCCCGCGCCGACCGGCACGCCTGCGCCCACTGCGGTCCCGCTGCCCACCGCTCCCGCAAGTGACTTGATCACAGCCGGAACGCTGACAATCTGCTCGGACACGTCATACCCGCCTCAAGAGTCGCTCGACGCGAACCAGAAGCCAACCGGCTCCGACATCGACCTCATCAATGAGATCGGCAAGCGGCTTGGGCTGACTGTCGTCGTCAAGACCACCAACTTCAACGCGATCATCCCGGCGCTGACCGGCGGCACCTGTGACGCCATCATCTCCGCGCAGACGATCACTGCCGACCGCCAGAAGCAGGTCGACATGATCCCCTACTTCGCGGCCGGCCAGGCGTTCGTCGTGGTCGCCGGCAACCCCGACAACATCAAGATCGTCGACGACCTGTGCGGCAAGGCAGTCGCTGCCGAAGACGGCACGGTTGAGGCAATGCACATCAACGGCACCGGCGACTACAAGCCCGCCGACGGCCTCAGCCAGCAGTGCGTAGCCAAGGGCCTCAAGCCAATCACGCTCAAGACCTTCACCGCCGATACCCAGGCCCTGCTCGCCCTTCAAGCCGGCACTGTCGCCGCCCATTTCACTGATGAGCCGGTCGCTGGCTACGAGGTCGCCAACGGCCAGGGCAAGTTCGAGCTGGTTACCGGGCTGTCTCTGGAACGCGGTCCGGAGGGCATAAGTGTCGGATTGAATCACACAGGCCTTCGCGACGCGATCAGGGCCGCCCTCGATTCGATGCTCGCCGACGGCACCTACATGCAGATCCTCACGAAGTGGGGCATCCAGTCCGGCGCGGTCACGAGCACCGCACCCGTAGCCTGATCCCCCAGTCGCAAGTCGAACGGCCGCTCGATGGCTGACTCAATCCGATCGTTCGGAACCCGGCGAGTTTTGCTCGCCGGGTTCCTCGTACTGGTTGCCTTGTCTCTGGCCGCGTGCAGCGGACAGAGCAAGGGGGCCACATATCATTTCCAGTGGGACATCACCTGGAAATCGGTATTCACGCCTAATGGCGCGATCATCAACGGCCTCTGGCTGACGATCGGGATTTCGATAGTCGCTCAGATCCTGGGCGTCTTCCTGGGCGTCCTTGCGGCACTGGCCCGAATGTCACGGATCTGGCCTTTCCGCGTGATCTCCAACATCTACATATGGTTCTTCCGCGGAACGCCACTGATCGTTCAACTCACGTTCCTCTTCTACGGCCTGCTGATCAGTAACGTCTTCGCGTGGCCGAACATCGCCATCGGCCCCTTCACCATCGCGCAAGAGGTCTTTGCCGGCACCCTCATCCTGGGGGTCAACGAAGGCGCCTATATGGCGGAGATCGTTCGAGCCGGGATCCTCGCGGTGGACCCCGGCCAGACCGAGGCGGCCAAGTCGCTCGGCATGCCATACCGGCAGACGATGACCCGCATCGTCTTGCCACAAGCGGCTCGGGTGATCATTCCGCCGCTCGGCAANNACAACATGATCAAGAACACCTCGCTGTTGTACGCGCTGTCGGTGTTCGAGCTCTACACAACGTTCGACAGTTACGCCGTCACTTCCCTGATCTACTTCGAGTACATGATCGCTTGCTGCGTCTGGTACCTGTTGTTGACCACCATCTGGGGCATCGTTCAGGGCAGGATCGAACGCAGGTTCGCGAGAGGCACGACCACTTCGGCAGGCGGACCCGGGTGGCGGCAACGCTTCTTCAGCTCGCGTCGACGCGACCGCGCCGAAGAGATCACCGTCCTCGGAGGCCACTGATGACGGTTCCCAAGATCAGCACAAACCTCCTGGGCGCCATCGGCGGCGTGCCGCGGCCGGAGACGGACGTGGTCGTCGACGCGCGCGACGTAAACAAGTGGTTCGGCAAGCTGCACGTCCTCAAGGACGTCTGTATCCAGGTCAAACGCCAGGAAACGGTCGTCATCATCGGCCCCTCCGGGTCGGGCAAGACGACCTTCATCCGCTGCGTCAACCACCTCGAGAAGATCCAGGGCGGCCGAATCTTCGTCAACGGTCACCTCATCGGCTATCGCGAGGCCGGCGACAAGAAGAAGCTGGTCGAAGACAGGGAGAAGAACATCGCCCGGCAGCGCCNNCTCTTCCCGCACATGACGGCCCTCGAGAACATCATCGAGGCGCCCATTCACGTCCGAGGGATGGCGCACGACGAGGCCATGGGCATCGGCCGCGCCTTGCTCGAGCGCGTCGGCCTTGCGGCAAAAGAAGACGTTTACCCGAACCAACTGTCGGGCGGTCAGCAGCAGCGCGTCGCCATCGCGCGAGCGCTGGCGATGAAGCCCGCTCTGATGCTCTTCGACGAGCCGACTTCCGCCCTCGATCCCGAGATGATCGGCGAGGTTCTCGAGGTCATGAAGGAGCTGGCTCGCGAAGGCATGACGATGATCGTGGTCAGCCACGAGATGGGCTTCGCCCGTGAAGTGGCCAACCGGGTCGTCATGATGGACGACGGCATAATCGTCGAAGAGGGCGCGCCGGAGCAGATGTTCTCCGCCCCGACGCAGGAACGTACGAAGACGTTCCTATCCAAGATCCTGTAGCCGCGGCCCGTAGCGCGGGCTATTCCGCAGCCGCACTCCGCGCCGACGGGCCGTAGCCGCGAGCCGTTACGCAGCCGCACCCTGCGGCGGCGGGCCGTGGCCGCGGGCCGTTGAGCAGCCACTCGAAGGCGCTCGATGGCTCCGGCCGGGGGCGCCGCACACCGTGATTGCCGCCGTTGCTGGCCCTCGGCGTCGATGGTCGGGGTCGGGCGGGCTGCGGGTGCCGACATACCCGAACAGACGCTGGGCCGAAGCTCAGTCGGGCCGAAGCTCAGTCGGGCCGGTAGAGGACGCGGCCGTCGGCGTCGATGGTCGGGGTCGGGCGCGGTGCTGGCGCGGATGGGGCGACCGCAGACGATGCTCCCCCGCTTCGCGCCGCTCTTTCGGCCCGGCGCGCCTCCGCATCCGGGACCTGGTCTCGGGCGTGATAGCTCGAACGGACGAGCGGCCCCGACTCCACGTGCTTGAAGCCGAGCGCCAGCGCTTCCTGGCGCATCTCGGCGAACTCGTCGGGGTGGTAGTACCGCTCGACTGGAAGATGCGCCGGCGACGGCCGCAGATACTGCCCCACGGTCAGGATGTCGCAGTCGACCGCGCGCAGATCCACGAACGTCTGATGCAGTTCCGGCCGCGTCTCCCCCAGCCCGACCATGATCGAGGACTTGGTGTGGACCGCAGCCGAGGGATTGAGCTCACGCGCATACACCTTTGCCCGCTCGAGAACTCCGAGCGATCGGTCGTACCGGGCTCGCTTCCGAACAGGCTTCTGCAGCCGAGCGACCGTCTCGACGTTGTGGTTGAGGATGTCCGGCCCGGCCGCCATCACCGTCCACAGCGGCGCCTCCTCCCCGTTGAAGTCGGGGATCAGGACCTCGACGCCCATTTCGGGGCACGCGTCCCGCAGCCGCCTGATGGTGTCGGCGAAGACGCTCGCTCCGCCGTCGGCGAGGTCATCGCGGGCGACGCTCGTGACGACGACATGATCCAGACCCAGGCCGCGGATCGCCTCGGCCACGCGGCGCGGCTCGTCGAGGTCGTGGACGGTGGGCTTTCCGGTCTTGACGGCACAGAACCCACAAGCGCGAGTGCAGGTGTCGCCGAGGATCATGATCGTGGCGGTTCGCTGGTCCCAGCACTCCCCAACGTTCGGGCATTGGGCTTCGGCGCAAACCGTATGCAGCGAGAGGCCGTTCAGCAGCCGGCGGACCTCCTGGTACGTCTCGCCGGAAGGAATCCGTGCCTTGATCCAGTCGGGATGCCGCCGCAAAGGCGCCGACCCGTCGACGGCGGATTCGAAGGTTCCGCCGCCCATGGCGATTGTCTGCGGGAGGATGCGCGGGAGTGGCTGCCTGTTGTCCATGCCCTGGAGTCTAGTAGATCGGCGTGTCGGGCCCGATGGCCTCGAGCCGGCAGATCACGTCGCGCACGAACTTGCCGACCTGCGCCCCGTCGGTGGCCCGGTGGTCGTAGCCCGCGACCAGATTCATCATCGAGCGGATGACGATGAGATCGCCCTCGGGCGTCTCTCGGACCACGGGCCGCTTCACGACAGCCTCGGTGGTGAGAATGCAGACCTCGGGCGTGTTGATGATGGGCACCGTCAGGATCGAGCCGAACCATCCGGTGTTGTCGACCGTGAAGGTCCCGCCCTGCAGGTCTTCGAGACGCAGCTTGTTCGTCCGCGCTCGAAGCGCAAGGTCCTGGATCGCCCGATTGATGCCGTGGATCGAGAGCTGATCGACGTCGTGGACGACTGGCACGATGAGGCCGTTCTCGACGGCAATGGCGATTCCGATGTTGATGCGGCGCTTTCGCAGCAGGCCGCCTTCCGTGTAATGGGCGTTCAGGTCCGGGTTGCCCATCAGCCCCTCGACCACGGCCTTGACCACGAACGGCAGGAAGCTGAGGCCGGCTCCCTCGCGCGCCTTGTATGACGTTCCGTGCGAGGCGCGGAGGTTGACCACGGCCGTCATGTCGGCTTCGAAGGTGCTGTGGGCGACCGGGACGGCGGCGGCTCGCGTCATCTGGGCGGCGATGCCGCGACGCATCTGGTTGTGCGGGACGAGCACTTCGTCCTGGCCGGATTCCCAGGCGGCGGAAGAAGACGACGACGAAGTCGAAGGGACCGACGGTGCTAGGCCGGGCGCATGGCTCGCGGCGCCGAACGCCGGTGCCTGGTGCACGGCCGGTGGGACGGCGGCCCCAACTGTCGGTACGAGAGTCGCGGCCAAAGCGGCCGCTTCAGGCGCCGCAGCAACGAAGCCCTGGGCGGCGGTTCCCGCGAGCGGGGCTCCGAGCCCCGATGCCGAACCGGTTCCTCGTCGCGCCACGAAGCTCATGACGTCGTCGCGCGTAATTCGGCCGGCGTGGCCCGTCCCGACGATCTGCACAGGAGTGAGGCCGTGCTCTCGCAGCATGCGACGGACGGCCGGCGTCATGCGCGCATCGGGGTCGCCCGCCTCGACCTGCATCGCCGGCGCGAGCGCGGTAGTGGCAGGAGTGGCGGGAGCGGCGGGAGCGGCGGGAGTGGCGGGAGCGGCGGGAGTGGCGGGAGTGGCGGGAGTGGCGGCGACAACGGGGAGTGGCGCGCGCGCCACCGGCGGAGCGGTCAGCCTTGTGCCCGCGGTCGCGGTAGTGGCCGCGGTCGTGGTCGTGGCCGCGGTCGTAGCCGGGGTCGTGGCTACGGCGGTAGCTGCGGGAGCCGCCGCCTTCGCGGCGGCCGCGCCCGCTCCACGGGGAGTGGCTCCCACGACTTCCTCGATCTCCGCGATTTCGGCGTTGTAGGGGACCAGCTGCCCCTCTTCGACCAGGATCGTGCGCAGGATTCCCGCGAACGGCGACGGAACCTCAGCGTTGACCTTGTCGGTGATGACTTCCAGCAGCGGCTCGTCCCTGGCAACGCTGTCGCCGGGCTTCTTGAGCCACTTCCCGATCGTCCCCTCGGCCACGCTCTCGCCGAGCTGNNGGCATCGTCACCTTGGCCACGAAACGCTCCTCGTGCGAGGTTCTCTTGCGACGGGCTGGCCGCCGCTGTCCCTAGTTTGGCGCATCTGGCCGGGACCGGGGTAGTTGCGCGTTGACTGAGTCCGCTCTGCGGTGAAGGCGACGACACTTCCGGCATCGCGGCGGCATCGCGGCGGC
>PMBR01000092.1 GCA_003152995.1 Chloroflexota bacterium
GGCACGTACTCCAAGGGGATGCGCCAGCGGGCCAAGGTTGCCGGCGCGCTGGTTCACGATCCCCAGGTCCTGCTTCTGGACGAGCCATTCAACGGCATGGATCCGCGCCAGCGGCTGGCCATGATGGATCTGCTCGGCGAGATGGCCGTCGCGGGCCGGACGATCCTGTTCTCCTCGCACATCCTCGAGGAGGTCGAGCGGATCGGCACCGAGATCCTGGTCATGGTCGCCGGCAGGCTCGCTGCCTCAGGCGATTTCCGGGCCATCAGGGCGCTGATGACGGACCGCCCGCACACCATCACGATCCACTCGAGCGACAACCGCAAGCTCGCGACGACGCTGATGGCCGAGCCGGCCGTGTTCGCGGTGGCTCTACAGGAGCGCGCCCTTTCGGTCCAGACGGCTCATCTCTCGGCGTTCCGCAGGATCATCGCGACCGCCAGCCGCACGGCCGGGGTGCGCTTGATCGAGGTCGTGCCGGCCGACGAGTCGCTGGAGAGCGTCTTCGACTACCTGGTCCGACGATGACGGGGGTATCGATGTCTGCGTCCGTGTCGGTGCTGCCGGAGATCGTCCGAATCACTTTCCGCCAGCTGCTGGGACGGCGGCGGACCCTGCTGCTGCTTCTCCTGGCCGCGCTGCCTGTGCTTCTGGCGGTCATCTTCCGGCTGGCCGGAGAGATCGACGTCCACTCCTACACCAGGCGTGTGTTCGACACCGTGTCGATGACGATCGTGCTGCCGCTGGCCGCGGTCCTGTTCGGGACGGGCGCATTCGGCGCCGAAACCGACGAGGGCACGATCCTGTATCTGCTCGCGAAGCCGGTCCCGCGCTGGATCATCGTCGCCGCCAAGGCGCTCGCTGCCGCCATGCTGACCGTCGCGCTGACGGTTGCGTCGGTGTTCCTTGCGGGCGTGGTGGAGCTGCTCCCTGCGGGCGCCGACGGTCTGTCCGCCACGGAGGCCCAGGTCGGCGCCATGATCGTGGGGTCGCTCTGCTACGTGGCCCTGTTCGTGCCGCTTAGCCTGTTCACGCGGCGGGCACTGGTCATCGGCATCGGCTACACGCTGGTGTGGGAAGGCGCCCTCTCCAACCTTCTGCCCGGGATCGCCAACCTGTCCATCCGCCAGTACGCGCTGGGCGCGGCAGATGCGTTCTTCCAGCTCCACACGGACCCGGCGCGTCTCTCCCCGATGACGGCATTCACGCTGGCGGCCGTACTCGTGGTGGCCGCGTTCGCGCTGGCGACCTGGCGCCTGATGCGGTTCGAGCTACCGGGCGGCACCGACTGATCATCCAGAGCCCGAGTTCCGGCCGGCGAGGTCGGCTAGACGGGTAGCCCGTCAGTGCGGATCGACGCCGTACGCGATCTGCGTCCTCCGAAACTGGTCGCCGGTGGGTCCGTCAAGACGGCCGGCTGAAGCGTTGGCGTCGGGCTCGGAGCAGGCCCAGGCACCCCGCTTGCCGCTGAGCCCTGGTTGAACCCTGGGAGGGCGCTGGCCAGACGACCAGCCAGTGCCTCCGCGTAGGGCGGCGTGAGGTGCTGATTGTCACGGTAGACCAGGAAGTTGCCGACCACTGGAGGGCACGGCGCCGAGGGACAGACCCAGATCGATGGATCGACGTAGGTTGCGCCGGCACTCCGGGCCGCATCCGCGGTCGCCTTCTGCCAGTTTGCGCTGACGGCGTGCGCCAGCGGAGTCGCACAGGCAAGGATGCTGTCGCGGTGGGCAGATAGACAGACGGGTACGTCGAAGTCCGACTTGGGGGTGTCTCCGAGCACGACTACGTGGTCGGTCGACTGCGCCAGACGCTCGAGTGTCTTGGCCAGGCCTGCTCCCCACACACTCGCGCTTTGGGCGGCAGAGTACCCCGTGCCGTCTTGATGAACGAGCGTCAAGGAGGTGGTTCCGCTCACGACTACGAGGTCCGGATGAAGAGCTGCAATCCGCGACAGGATGTGCTCGCGCCAGGCCTGACATTCCGTGTACATGCGTTTCAGGTCCGCGGGCCATTGCAAGACGTCGCTGGGAGAGCACGCCGATTTCATATAGGTCACCAGCTGCCAGCCGCGCTGGACGGCGAGTTCGTTCAGCGCCGGCCACCAGCTGGCGGCGTGGCTGTCGCCGAACAGGACGACAGCGTGAGGGCTGCCGACGTCACCGTAGAGACACGGCGGGGAGTCGACGGCGAGTTCCTTGACGAGGCAGCCGTCGGCGTACGGATCCGGGAGAAGATCGCGAGCGGTGGATATCGAGGGCCTCAAAGCCGCCGGGACGGGGACGTCGACGGTCGCCGGGAGGGGCGCGGCAGATGCGCCGGCCGTCGCCGCCACCTGGGCCTGGTCGATTATCCGGTTCACTGTGGCCTCGTCGCTCGCGAGGGTCGACGCCGAGACGTCGGATGGACCCAGAGCTGCCACGACCCCCACCCCGAGAGAAGTCGCCGCGACAGCGAGGGTCAGCGCGGCCGCCATCGCCAAATTGAACCTCGGTCGCGTCCCGATGACGCGGCCCTGACGAAGGGGTTCCTCCACCCAGTGCTGCGATGCCGCCGCGAGAACTATGGCGGCCCCGGCGAGGGCCACCCGTTCGGGCAGACGTAGGGGCGCACCCAAAGCCGCTGCCGGGATGACGAGAAGCGGCCAGTGCCACAGGTAGAGCGAGTAGGAGATCCGGCCCAGGAAGCGCGGCACGGCAGTGCTCAGCAGCCGGGCCGGAGCGAGCCTGCTCGGGCGGACGCCCGCCACGATGACGAGTGCCGATCCGAGCGTGGGCAGCAACGCCGCAGTGCCGGGGAAGGGCGTGCTGTCGCCCAGCACCACGCCGGACAAGGCTACAGCGGCCAGGCCCATCCAACCGAGGGCGGCTGCCGGACGCGCCGGGACGCGCGCTAGCCACGAGCCGGAGACGGCGAGCACCGCCCCGATGCCCAGCTCCCAGGCGCGCGTCGGCAGCGAGAAGAAAGCCCAAGGTGCGTTGGCATTCGTCATCCACAGGGACAGGGCAAACGAGAGAACCGAAACCACGACGGCGGTGATCCCTATCCGCCGGGCGACCGAACCTCCCCTGCTGCAGACGAGCAGGACGAGGGCCGGCCAGAACACGTAGAACTGCTCTTCGACTCCGAGCGACCAGTAGTGCAGGATCGGCGAGGGCGCCATCTGGGAACCGAGATAGTCCGTGGCCTGGAGCCCGAAGCGCATGTTCGAGACATAGAGAGCGGCGGCCGCTGCGTCCTTCGTGGTGTCGGGGAGGGTCAGCGGCGGCATGAACAGCGCGGCCGCGACGACCGTGACCACCAGGACCAGGGCGGAGGCCGGCAGGATGCGGCGTGCCCTCCGCGCGTAGAAGTTCGGGAGCGATATTCGTCCCGTCGTCCCACGTTCACGCAGCAGGATCCCGGTGATCAGGAAGCCGGACAGCACGAAGAAGACGTCTACCCCGACGTAGCCGCCCGTGAAGCCGGGGATCCGCGCGTGATACAGGAGAACCAGGACAACGGCGACGGCACGCAAGCCCTCCAGGTCGGCCCTGAAGGTCGACTTGCGCTCGGGGTCGAGCCGTCTGGCATCAGCCATCGCGAGGAACCGAGCGAGCGTTCCGGAGCTTCTGGCCGTTGATGCGGATCGGCGGCGCACAAAACCTGGTCTGGCGGTGCAAGTGACCCTCAGGGCTGTTCAAGCCGCGAATCGCAGCGTCACGACCGACTAATCATGCCATGCGGGACCAGTCAAATGTCCGGACGGGGACGAGGGCCGTTGTCGCGCGAGGTGGCGCGTCTCAGTTGGGGAACCCAGGCAGGACGGCGGCCAAGCGGTCGGCGAGGCCTCTCTCCCGATCTCATGGCTCCGCGCCGGGCAACTCCCACTACTCCGCGACCGGCAACCCGAGGATGTTGAATCCGCCGTCGACGTAGATGACCTCGCCCGTCGTCTGGCCGGAGAGCGGACTCGCCAGGAAGACCGCGACGCCGGCCACGTCCTCGATCGTGATGTACGAGCGCAGCGGAGTGACTTCCTTGAATGCTCCGTACATCGTCCGGAACCCTGCGATGCCGTGGGCTGACAGGGTCCGGACCGGGCCGGCGCTGATGGCATTGACGCGGATGCCGCTGGGTCCGAGGTCGGCCGCCAGATATCGGGTCGAGGCCTCCAGAGCTGCTTTAGCCACGCCCATGACGTTGTAGTGGGGCACGACCTTCTCGGCGCCGTAGTAGGTCATGGTCATGATCGAGGAGCCCGGGGCCATATACGGGCGAGCTTCGCGGGCCATCGCGATGAACGAGTAGACGCTGATGTCGAAGGCGGTGTGGAAGCCGTCACGGCTGGTGTCGGCGAAGTGACCGGCAAGGTCTTCCTTCTCGGCGAAGGCGACGGCATGGACGAGGATGTCGAGATTGCCCTGCTTCGCATGCCAGCGCTCGAAGACGCGCCTGATCTCGTCGTCGTCGCGGACGTCGCATGCCTCGACGAAGGTCGAACCGATCGAATTGGCCAGAGGTCGGACGCGCCTCTTGATCAGGGAGGCCATCGAGCTGAAGCCGACCTTCGCTCCCTGGTCGTGGAGCGCCCGGGCGATTCCCCAAGCGATCGAGTGGTCGTTCGCGACACCGAAAACCAGCGCCTTCTTGCCCGCGAGCAGACCGGTCTGATCGCAATCGTCGGCCGGCCTGGTCAGACGCCGGGCAACTCGCGGCTTCGCGACCGCGGTCGGCAGCGCATCGACGGCGGCCTGAGCTTGCGGCGCCGAGGCGACCTGAGCTTGCGGCGCCGGGGGGGCCGAGGGCGTCGCGACCCGAGCGACGGGCGGTGTGGCGGCGTTGGCCTTCGTGTCGGACTTGTCGGCGGCGCTCGATGCCGCACGCCTCGTCACTCTCATGGGTTGCTCGGTCCTCCGCTGGTTACCCTGCCAGGTCGTATGCCTGCGGTCCGCGATTAAGGCGGCCACGGACGAGTCAGAGGTCGGACCGTATGGTTACCGACACTTCCAACTGTCCAAACCCCACCCGGCGCATATCGTTACGTTCGGGAGACAAGCGCCCGAATGACGCATCAGGGTGACGATCGCGATCGGGCAGGCTTCGAGAATAACCTCAACTCTTGCGCTACACAATGTGACCGCGCCCCGTTGCGGTTCCGAGGAGCCGGCGGTGTCACGCCGGTTCTCGGCCAAGCTCTACGCAATCTGCCGGATCGAGCGAACCTGGACACTCCGCATGGGTCGCCCATACCATTCGGGCAGGGCCGAGGCGGCCCCTGAGGTGCGGGGGCATCGAGGGGCGACCCGCAGCGATCGCCACGGGCGACGGAGGAGTTCTGGCCCGGGTTGTCGTTGAGCACCGAAGGAGGAGGAATGAACCGTACCACTCGTGTCCTCGCCGTCCTCGCCCTGGCGGCCGTCGCGTGGACGTCGGGAGCGGCGCCTGCATCGGCATCTTCCGCTCAGCAGCCGCTTGCTGGCTCGGTCGAGTCGCAGGCCGCCACGACCAACTTGACCTACCATCCGATCGCGCCGTATCGGATCATGGACACTCGCGGCTGTCCCAGCGATCTCTGCAGGCTCACTTCGGGCGTGCCTTTCACCTTTTCGCTTCTGGGCATGGGCCCGGAGCCCATACCCAGCGGAGCCGCGGCGGTCACCGGCAACCTGACGGTGGTAGGCCAGACTGTCGGGGGCTACCTGTACCTCGGTCCCACGGCGACGAGCAGCCCGCCCACCTCGACGCTCAACTTCCCGGTCGGCGACATCCGAGCGAACAACGTCACCGTCGCCCTCGGCACCGGCAGCGTGGCAGGCACGCTCAGCGTCACCTATGTCGGGACCCCAGGTGCGACGACGGAGGCGATCTTTGATGTCACCGGCTACTTCTCGTCCGGTACCGGCGCCACGTATCACCCGCTGACTCCAGGGCGCATTCTCGACACGCGTTTTGGCATAGGTCTGAGCGGAGCCGTCAGCTCAAAGGTCGCTCGCACGTTCCAGGTGGTCGGCCGCGGTGGCGTTCCCTCCGGTTCGAACACGACGGCCGTGACGGGCAACCTCACGGTCACGGGCCAGAGCGCTCTGGGCTACCTGTACGTTGGCCCATCGCCGCTCAACAGCCCCACAACTTCGACCCTCAACTTCCCGCTCGGCGATGACCGAGCCAACGGGGTTACCGTCGCCCTTGGAAGCGGTGGCACGCTCAGCGTCACATACGTAGGCACGGCGGGCAGTACGACCCAGGTGATCTTCGACGTAACCGGCTACTTCACACAAGACTTGACCGGCTCGTACTACAACGCCCTGACTCCTACTCGGCTCCTCGACACCCGTCCTGGCGGCACCGGTCTGAGCGGGGCCTTCACTGTGCACAACCCCCGCGCGTTCCAGGTGACCGGCCGGGCCACGATACCGTCGAACTCGAATGCTGTGACCGGCAACCTCACCGTTACCGGCCAATCAGACAAAGGTTACCTGTACGTCGGTCCCTACCCGAAGACCTACCCCGACAGCTCGACTCTCAACTTCCCGTATGGCGACAATCGGGCCAATGGGGTCGATGTGGGCCTCGGCTCCGGCGGTACCCTCAGCGTCACCTTCGTCGCTCCCACGTCGGGACCGATCGCCCAGGCGATCTTCGACGTGACGGGTTACTTCACGCCTATCTCGACATTCGCGCTGTCGGTCGCTCAGGCGCAGGCTGACTTCAACTACATCGTGGCGAACAGTTCCCCCCCGGGTGCTCAGCCGAACTCCAACAACCTCTTCAGCGACTACATCGAGTGGCACGACCCTGCCGACGGGTGCTTCGCCAGGGCATACATAGTCCTGCGAATGATGTACAGCGAGCTCGGTGTCCCCCCGTCAGCTCTGGGCCGGGTCTGGGCTCTCGACAACTGGAACGACGCATGGATGCAGGCCGGCGGCTTGGATGGATGGTCGGCTCCCTCCGGCTTCTACGAGGTGAAGATCGAGCCATATTCGTTGTACGCATCATGGACATTTCACACTGCGGCGACAGTGAAGGTCAACGTGAACGGCACGGTGAAGTCGATGGTGATCGACCCGATGCTCGCTCCAAGCGGCCCGGTCGATGTTTCCACGTGGTTGGGTCTGATGGCCCATGTAACGTCATCAGCCGAAACCAGGTGGGGGCAACCGAATCCCATGCAGCACGCGGGCTCTGACTACGATACCTACGGACCACCCGACAGGCCCGCTCCGGCAAGTCTTGACCTGGACGCTCGCCAGGAAGAGTGCCGTATGTTCAACGACGCGGTGGCCAGTGGCCTTGAGCCGCGCGACTCAACCGGGGCCGAGCCTCCCAAGGTGACATGCCCTTGAGAGTCCAACCTGCCGTCGAATCCTGACGATTCCATCCACGACGCCGCCGGCCAGGCGGCCCGGACTCACTCGAATCCTGGCCACCGAGCATGAGTGCCTCCCGGTCGAATTGGATTGACCCCAATTCCGACCCCGGGGCACTCATCGGTATTGGTCGAAAGCCACAGTCGGCTGTGGAGGTGGCGGTGGACGCCCCAGCGGCGAGAGGGCTCGAGGCCCTGTCGGGCCCTACTGGCCGTCGGCATCTTGACTAGATCCTATTGAGCTAGTACAAGTAGCTCATGCTGTTCGAGATAGACACACTCAGCTCGGCTCCCATCTACGGACAGATAGCGGCCTGCGTGCGTCGCGCCATTGCCGGCGGGGCTCTCAAGCCCGGGTCGAAGCTTCCGCCGTCACGGGATCTGGCGCGCGAGCTTGACGTGAACATGCACACGGTTCAGCGAGCGTATTGCCAGCTCCGGGACGAGGGCCTCCTCGAACTGCGCCAGGGGCGAGGTGCCATCGTCGCCAGCGGCCGGGTGGCACCTTCCGCTCGCCTCAACTCTCTGATCCACGACCTTCTCAATGAGGCGGACACGCAGGGCCTCACGACGGCGGAGCTCGCCAGATTGATGGAGACGATGCGATGAGCAGGGGAACGTACGCTCGCGGGGTTCGTTCCGCAATGGCCACCAACTCGGTCTTGCTGAGCTTCGTTGCGATCTACGTGTCGATCGTGGCCATCTCGTTCGCTGCGGTGCGGACTACGGAGTCCCGACTCCCGGTCGAGGCGGGCAATCTCACGTCGTACTGGCTGGAGTCCGAAGTCATCGCCATCGCCATGTATCTCGCCTGGGTCGCGCTGCCCCGGCCGCACCGCATGCGCTACGCGCTCGAGACGGTCCTGCCGGTCGGGCTCTGCCTCTACGGAGTCGATGCCGCCGGGCTGACCGCGACCCTTTGGTTCAACCTCGATGTGAAGACGTTCCAGATGCCGTTCGGCTCGCTCACGGGCATTGGTCTGATTCTCGGCGGCGCCTTCGCCGGTTGGTTTTTGGGGCGTTATCTCGGCGGTCTCGCCGCCACCGACCGGCTGCGCCGCGAGGCTGCCTCGAGCCGACGCTCAGCGTGGTTTGCGGAGACGTCTCCGGACGGATCCTGGCGCAGGGCCACTGGCATCACGACCGGACTCCTAATGTTCGCACTGATTCTTCTGGGACAAGCGACGTCTCCGGCCTATGCCCCGGGCTCGCCCCTGCCGATCCAGCTGCTGGCCGCCGGGGCCTGGGCATTCATGATCGTCGTCGGCGAACACGCCACGATCTCGATCACCGATGCCGCGATCAAGGTACGCACCCGCTTGCTGAGCAACAACATGGGCTGGAGCGTCTCGCTTTCGGAGATCGAGAGCGCACGAGCCATCGCCGCGCAGCCTGAGCCGTTGAGGTTCGACCGGAGCAGATGCGTTCTCCGCACGGGCCCGGCGCTCGAGATCAGGACGGTGACCGGCGGCCGCTACGCGGTGAGCCTGGACGAGGCGGCCGAAGCGGTCGCGGTCATAGAGGCGCTTCGTTCCGGCGCCTAGTGTCTCGTTGCCCAAGTAGGTGACGTCTTACACGGCCGAGCTGTACCAGCCGTAGGTCCGGGCCAACCCTCGCGCATGATCTGCCCGCGAGATAGAGAGCGGCCGCCGGGCCGGGCCCGGCGGCCGCTGAACTGCGTAGAACCAGGGCCATGCCGGAGCATGGCCCGCTACCCCAGCAGGGCGGGAATGGCCTCGAGCGGGACGGGGTTTGCGGCCATGACGATTTCGCCGGCGGCGCGCAACCGGGGCGCGACCGAGGCGATGTACGTCCGGGCGATCGGCTTCTTGGCGTCGAGGACGGTCGTGTCGCGCAGGACCAACCACGAGCAGGTCAGCCACACGGCCATGTCGACGAGGTCGCAGGCGTAGTAGTCGACGCGGTCGCGGTTCGGTTCGGCCTTGAGCGAATCGACGGCCTTCTGGAAGGTGGCGGTCAACTCGACAAGGATTGCCTTCTCGGCGGCCATGTCGGCGGGGCATTCGGCGGCCTGCCACTGCGCCAGGAGTGGATCGAGCGAGCGGTTGAGCAGCTTGCCGATGGCGGCGACCACCTGGAGCTGGCTCGTGCCTTCGTATATGTTCGTGATTCGAACGTCGCGGAAGAGCCGCTCGATGTTGAATTCCTTCATATAGCCGACGCCGCCGTGGATCTGCATCGACTGGTAGCAGACCCGGTTGCCCATTTCGGTGGAACAGTACTTCACCATCGGGGTCAGCGTCTCGGCCAGCGTCTGGCACTGCTTGAGGCGGGCTCGGGCGGCTGGATCGGCCTCCGCTCCACCTTCGCCGACGGCCTTTTCGTAGACCTTCCAGAGGTCCACCCAGCGGGCCGTTTCGGCAAGCAGGGCCCGGGTGGACTCGATGTCGGCCCTCATGGACAGCAGGAGCCGTGCCACGGCAGGCAGAACGCGGATCGGCTTGCCGAACTGGATCCGCTCCTTGGAGTACTGATCGCCCTCTCGGTAAGCGGCTTCGGCGATGCCGAGGGCCTGCGCCGCGACGGCAAGTCGCGCACCGTTCATCAGGTTCATGGAGTAGCGCATCAAGCCGAAGCGGCGCTTGCCGATCAAGACCGCCGGCGTGTCGTTGTACTGGATTTCGCAGGTGGGCGACGAGTGGATGCCCATCTTGTTTTCGATGCGTCGGATCTTGACGGTGTCGTCCTTCTCGACTACGAACATCGAGAGGCCGCGGGCATCCGTTGAGCCTGCCTCGCTGCGGGCCAGGACGACCGAGACGTCGGCCAGGCCGTTGGTGATGAAGCGCTTGACGCCGTTGAGATGCCACTTGCCGGTGGCTTCGTCCAGCGTGGCCCGGGTCGCAACGGCGCCCAGATCGGAACCGGCATCGGCCTCGGTCAGGACCATCGCGCCCGAGGCCTCGCCGCGCGAGAACCTGGGCAGGACACGGGCCTTCGTCTCCGGGTCGCCGTACTCCTCGATCAAGGAGGCGATCTCCTGGAGGCCGAAGACGGTCATGAGACCGCTCTCGGCCCTGGCGACGACCTCGACCATCATCTGGTAGATCGATTCGGGGAGGTTCAGGCCACCGAATTCGCGCGGCAGCATGGCCCCGAACAGCTCGGCCTGGCGGAGAGCCGCGATGGCATCGAGTGTCGGCGCGGCGTAGGTGACCTCGCCGTTCTCGTAGTGCGCGCCTTCCTCGTCCGCCTCGGCGGCGCGAGGAGCCACGCGCTCGGCGCAGATCTCGCCCAGGACCTCCAGAACGATCTTGTAGCTGTCCTTGGCGTCGGCATAGTTGCGCGGCGCCGCGGGGTACTTGGCGGTCTCCGAGTAGGCCTTTTCCTTGAGCTCGAGGACTTCCCGGAGGTCGAGCTGTGCCAGTCGGAACTGCAGATCCTCGTTATCGAAGAAGAAGCTTTCGGTCATTCCTGCTCTCGCTGATCCATGGAGCGCTCGCGGAGGGTCTTGATGATCAACGGAAGCACTTCCGCGACATCCCCCACGATCTTGTAGTGGGCAATCTGGAACATCGGCGCGTTCGGGTCGGTGTTGATGGCGATGATCTTCGACGATTCGTCCATGCCGGCGCGGTGCTGGATGGCTCCGGAAATCCCGGCCGCGATGTAGAGGCGCGGCCGAACGGTGGTGCCGGTCTGGCCGACCTGGTGCTCGCGGCCGATCATGCCCGCGTCGACCGCCGCCCGGGATGCGCCCACCTCGCCGCCCAGCAGGTTTGCCAGGTCGCGAAGCAGAGCGAAGTCCTCGGCGCTGCCGACGCCGGCGCCGCCGGAGACTACGACCGGCGCTTCCTTGAGCTGCACGGTTGAGTGGCGCACCTGGCGGCTGAGGACCTCCAGGGCGAAGTCGCCCGGCTCGAAAGCGGGGACGATCTTCTCGATCGTGCCCTTCCGGTCCGGTCGGGCGGCCGGCAAACGCATCACGCCTTCGCGTACGGTCGCCATCTGCGGTCGGGTCTTGGGGTTCACGATCGTGGCGATGAGGTTGCCGCCGAACGCGGGCCGGATCTGGTACAGGAGGTTGGGGTAGGTCTTGTTCTCTTTTCTGATCGTGTACTCGCCGATCTGCAGGTCGGTGCAGTCCGCGGTGAGGCCGCAGCGCAGGGCGCTGGCAACTCGCGGGGCGAGATCGCGGCCGTTTGGCGTGCCGCCGATCAGGAAGATCTCCGGCTTGCGGGCGCGGGCTTCCGCGATCGCCACTCGGGCGTACGGGAGTGTCCGATAGTCGGCCAGTTCGGGATCGTCGGCAAGGAGCACGCGATCGGCGCCGCGCTCGATAACCTGCTGCGCCAGCGGCCCCACGTCGCGGCCCATCACGAGGCCGACGACTTCGTAGCCGAGCTGGTCGGCCAGCTCGCGAGCCTTGCCCGTCAACTCGAGGCTGACGTCGGCGATCTTGCCGTCGGTCTGCTCGATGAAAACCCAGATGCTGTTCTGCTCTGTCATCTCGCCCTACCCGACGATGTATTCGTGGACCAGTTCCTGGATCATCGCCGCGATGCCTTCGGGCGTGGCCGGAACGGTCTTGCTCTCGGTGCTCTCCAGGACCACGAAGTTGATCTTGTGGACCTGCGTGGGAGAGCCCGCCAATCCGACCTGCTCTTCGGAGGCGCCTATGTCCTCGGCGGTCCAGACCGCGATCTTGAGGTCGTGGGCGGTCAGATATGCATCCAGCTGCTCATCGGACTCGAACTCGGGCCACTGCGCGCGGATGGCGGCGTACTCGCCCGGGGCGGCGGCCAGTTTGCGCTCGATGCGGCGGCGGACCGAGGCCGGACGGGGCGTGTTGGCCGAGCCGACGACGGTCAGCAGGCACGGCAGCTTGCAGCGCACGATCTCCGAGCCGGAGTCGAGCGCTCGTTCAGCGACGATTTGACTGCTCGAGACCTCGACGATCGTCTCGGCGTAGGTGATCTGCGGGATGCCGAGCTTCTCGGCCAGCTGCGGGCCGACCTGGGCGGTGTCGCCGTCGATGGCCTGGCGGCCGCAGAAGATCAGGTCGAACGGGCCGGCCTTCTCCACTGCGCACTTCAGTGCGTACGAGGTCGCCAGCGTATCTGCGCCGGCGAACTTGCGGTCGGTCAGCAAGATCACTCGATCCGCGCCGCGGAAGAGCGCCTCACGCAGGACGTTCGCCGCCTTGGGCGGTCCCATGGTGATTGCCGTCACGGTCCCGCCACAGCGGTCCCGGACCTGGAGCGCCATCTCGAGGGCGTTGAGGTCCTCAGGATTGAAGATCGCCGGCAGCGCGTTTCGATTCATGGTGCCGTCTTTGGTCATCACATCGCCGGTGATGCGATGGGTGTCCGGCACCTGTTTCACGAGCACGGCCGAATGAACTGGTTTCTGGTCCGTCATCCTGTCTCCGAGAGCCGCCCGGTCACACCGGGCAGGGGATTGCGAAGGGCTCTCCCGGGCTCGATCGCCTCCCGGGTGGCGTGGGCCGGCGAGCGATTCCCCCGCCCGCAGGTCCGGCGCGAACTATAACCCGCCGCGAGCCCAGGTCGTCGGGTCGCCACGGACCCGGGCAGGCGGGGGAGGGCTGGCCCGCGTGGTGCCGCCGAGTTGAGTGGCGTGGCCGCGTGGTGCCGCCGAGTTGAGGGGCGTGGCCGAGCGGCGCCGCAGCGTGGCGTGGCCGCGTGGCGCCGCCGAGCGCCTGGCGCCGCCGACTGGCGCGCTCGACGGCTCTTGTGCGACGATCCCGTCATGAGCGCCTCAGACCATCCCGCGAAGCCGGCCGAGATCCTGGCCCAACTCCAGATCGACATGGTCGGCGTGCGGGCGCTCCTGCTCGACATGGACGGCGTACTGGTGCTCAAGAACGCTCCGATTCCCGGGGCGGCCGAGGCTTTGGCCGCGCTCGACGCCCGCGACATCCCTTATGCGATCGGCACGAACACGTCGCTCGTCAGCCGGACGACGCTCGCCCGCGAGCTCGGCCGCGCCGGGCTGCCGGTTGAAGCGGACCGGATCGTGAGCGCGGTTTCGGTCGCCGCCGCCTACGTTCGACGGCGATTCGCGCAGGCGCCGCTCTACGTGCTGGCCGCGCCCGACGCCCTGACCGAGTTCCATGGTCTGACGCTCCTCTCGCATGACGAGGCGGCCGAGCGCGAGGCGCGAGTTGCGGCAGTCGTCGTCGGCGATGCCGCCGAGGAATTCACGCCTCGTAACATGCAGTCGGCATTCGCGCTGTTGCGGAACGGCGCGCGGTTCGTGGCCATGCACAAGAACCGCTGGTGGCTCACGCCGGCCGGGGTGATGCTCGATGCGGGCGCCTACGTCGTGGGTCTGGAGTACGTGACGCAGAGGCGGGCACTCGTGACGGGCAAGCCGTCCCGTGCCTTCTTCGCCGAGGGAGTGACACAGCTCGATCGGCTGGCGAGCGGAGGTCGCGAAACCCACAGCATTTCGGCGGCCGAGGTCGCGATGGTCGGCGACGACCTGTGGAACGACGTCCGCGGTGCTCAGAAGGCCGGGCTGCGTGGAGTCTTCGTTCGGTCCGGAAAACACGGCGAGGCGGAACTGGCGCGCGTCAGTTCCGAGCGTGGCGGGCGCGCCCCGGACGCGATCGCCCCCTCTCTCGTCGAGGTCGTGGCCGCGATGGAGCGCTGACGGCCTACTGCGACGTCAGCCAGCTACCGAAGCGGGCGAAGCGGAGGACATCCGGGTAGTCGTCCGTGATCGGCCGGTCGGCCGGACGAATGGTCGACCATCCGTCCGCGGCCAGGGGCGCCAGCTGCTCGGGCGAAAGGGAGGCCACGAGCCAGTCGGAGGCCTTCACTCCGTCGTCGAGTTCGGCCTGCGTCGGCGCGAAGACTCGGACTTCCGACGCCATCCCGAGCTGCCGGGCGCCCGCGGCGACGGCCGGCGCCAGATCGTAGTAGCGATTCGAGACATGGACCATCAACAGACCGCCCGGCTTCAGCACGCGCAGGTCGTCCGTCAACGCCTCCACCGTGATGAGATGGGTCGGGATTGCGTCGCCGGAGAAGGCGTCCAGGATCAGCACGTCGTAGCTCGCGTTCGGGATCTTGCGCAGTTCCAGGCGCCCGTCGCCCAGGACGACCGCCGGTCGATTCGGCGCCGCGGACAGGTAGGTGAAGAAGCTCGGATCCTGGGCGACGCGCACCACCGCCGGGTCGATCTCGAAGAAGGTCATGTGGTCAACCGGTCGCTCGTAGGCCGCGATCACGCCGGCTCCCAGCCCGACGACCCCAATCTGCTGCCCGCCCCGGGCCTGGGCCAGGGCCATCACGTCGCCCAGCGGGCCGCGGCGGTCGTAGTATCCGCGCGGTTGGCTGCTGCGTGCCGGGTCGCTCGACTGGCTTCCGTGGGGCGTCGTCCCATGCCACATGGTCGTGACCCCTTCTTCACGCTTCACCGTCACGACGCCGAAGAAGTCGCGCTCGGCGTAGATCGGGGCCAGCGGCTGGACCAGAACGACCGCGGTGAGCACGACGGCAGTCATCGCCGTGAGCATCCTCGGTTTGGCGCCGACGAGCAGGATCAAGCCGCCGAGCGCGAGGAACGGGACCACCACCACCAGCACGGCCGGCCGGGCCAGTCCGATCGGGACGGCGCAGATGACACCTAAGACGATGAACGGCGCCAGTCGACGGCGGGCGCCGGCGACGAATGGCTGGAGGTCGAGGCCGCGCCGTGGCCCGCTTGCGGCCGGCTCGGCGGCGGGCGGCTCGTCCGTGGCCGGCTCGTCTGCGCCCGGCGCGGGGCCGGCGAGGCCGCCTGCCAGCACGGGGATCCCGGCCAGCGCCGCGACCAGCAGGATCGGGTACTCCCAGATGCCGGGGAAGACGACCGGGGCCACGAACCCGACGAACGCCCCGCCCAGGACACCGCCGGCCGACACGACGAGATAGAAGAACGTCAGTCGAGACGGTCCGGGTCGATCTGCCGCCAGCGCCCCGTGGAGCGTCAGGGCGATCACCGCGAACCCGAACAGCTCGAGCAGCAGCAGCGGCAACGTCGGCCACAGAGCGGAGTACCCGAAGGGCACCCACAGCAGCGTGGCCATGGCCGGGGCGAGCGCGGTCGCGATGACCACCGGGCGCCGGCCGCGCGCTGAAAAGGCCACGATAAAGGTCGCGAGGTAGATGCCGAGCGGCCCGACCCATAGCAGCGGCGCGGAGATCAGGTCGGCGGTTATGAAGTTGGTCACGGCTGACAGGAGCCCGCACGGCACGGCGGCCAGGAATAGCCAGCGGGCGACACGGCGAGCGGCGAGTGGCTCCGGCCGGGCGGCCGAGGTCGCGCTGCCGGCCGCGCCATCCGCCCCAGCGGCCCCAGCCGCGCCGCCAGCGCTTCGCTCGCCCGCCGCCCCGCCGCTCGTTCGGCCGGACGCCCACAGTCGGAACGCCCCGACCACCGTCAGCAGCACGACCAGAAGCCCGAAGCACGCACCCCAAACCATCCGCTGCGTGCCCAGACCCAGGGCCGGCTCGATGACGAGCGGATAGGCGAGGAGCGCCAGTAACGAGCCGGCGTTGCTCACCACGTACAGCCGGTACGGATCCTTGCCCGCGCCGATCGCGGCGCCGGCCGCGCCTGCCGGCGCCCCGGTCGAGGCGGAGAGCACGGTCGTCAGCCAGGCCGAGAGAAGCGGCGTCGTCGCACACAGCACGAACGACGGCAGCCCCACCGCGACCGCAAGCGTGGCGAGAACCTGCAATACGGGATGCAGCGAATCGAAATGGATGTCGGCCACCTTCGGGCCGAAAACGAGCGCCGCGACGGCAGTCATCGCGAGAACCAGGTGGACGATCGGGCCCAGGCGCCCCAGCCGCGTCACCGAAAGGTGCGCGTACAGATAGCCCAGCAGCAGGATCAACTGGAAGAAGCCCAGTGTCGTGGCCCACACGGAGGGCGCGCCGCCGAGGAGCGGCAGGAGCAGCAGCCCGACCATCAGTTCGAGCGTGAAGAGCAGACAGGCCGACAGCCCGATCGCGAACGAGTACGCCCAACCCGCGGCTGCGGTCAATCTCGCCCGAGTCGGCGCCGCGGAGAAGGTCGCGGCGGACATCGGTTCGGCGAGGGCGGGGTCGGAAGTCGACGTGGCAGCCATGGCGAAAAATGGTGGGGCGCCACGAACCGCTGTCAATGGCCCGCCCGGGTGGAAGGAAGGGCTATCGGGCCGCCCTTGGCCGTCGGAGAGCGCCGCCGCGCCGCAAGAGTTCTCCCTGACTTCGGCCGGGCGGGAGGGTTCTCATCCTCGCGGCCGGCGCCGGATCCAGCCCAGACTTCAAAGCAAGGCATGAGGTTTCGTGACCAACACGCGCTCTTGGCGCTTGCCCGGAGCGCGGGAGGCCGGGCCTCCCTTTATCCGCATCTCATAAGGAGGAAGTGCCGTTATGGGCATCATCGCGTGGATCGTCCTCGGAGCCATCGCCGGCTTCATCACCAACATGATCATGGGCGGCTCGGAAGGCGTCATCGCCACGATCATTCTGGGCATCGTCGGTGCTGTCGTCGGCGGCTACCTCGCCGGCACGGTCCTGGGAGTCGCCGACGTGACCGGCATCAATGTCGAGAGCATCGTCGTCGCCGTGATCGGTGGCGTCGTCGTGGTCGCGGTGTACCGGCTGCTCATGGGCCAGCGCACCAACGCACAAGCCTGAGGTCATACCCCGCGGGAATGGTCCCGCATCGGTCGAGGCGGCCCAGTCCCGGCCACGCCCCAGATTTCACAGGTAGGAGCGCACCATGAATGCTTCCGCAGTCCGTCAAGTCAGCAGCGATGTGTCCAAGACCGTGGTCGACGCGGCCGCCGATCTCGCGTCCAAGGCGCAGGAAGGCGCCGCCGTGGCGCTGGCGGGGGCCCGGGCCACCGCCGACGAGGTTGGGACGCGCCTGCCCGGCATCGCATCTGCCGGCGCCGAAGGAGCTGCCGAGTCAGTGAGACGACTCCAGGAGTTGTCCGATCCGAGGCTCCAACTTCTGATCGCATTTTCCCTGGGCGTTGGGGCCGGCCTCTGGATGGCGGGTGCGCCGCGTCTTGTCACCCTGGCGGCGTTGTCTCCGGCGCTGGTCGTCGGCGTCGCGATCGCATCGCGCAAGCAGGGCGACCAGGGTCGCAGCCACCGCCGGTAGCCCCGAATACGTTCGTTCGCGTACGAGTCCGGCGGGCAATACCGTGCCGTAGGGCCTCCGGCACACCCCGCGGTAAACTGGCCGCAGATGGCTGCGCCCTGCTGCGGACGCGCGGTTCGAGGCGGCCCAGCCTGGTCCAGGTGCCCGGCACCAGGAGGGCGTTCGGATGACCGCGACGTCTGAGCCCCGGCTCAAGATCACCTACGCCACGTTGCGAAACGACAACGAGCAGCTGCACGCCTCCTATGACGCCGGCCTGGCGACCGCGCGAGGCGAGCTCGGCGGTACCCACGGCGTCTTCATCAACGGCGAGTGGCGCCCGGCCAAGCAGACTTTCGAGAAGCGATCGCCGATCGACGGCACGCTGGTCGGCCGTTTCGCGAAGGGCACTCGCGCGGACGTGCGCGACGCCATTGCCGCCGCGCGTGCCGCCGCCCCCGGCTGGGCTCGCACTCCGTGGCTGGAGCGGATCGCCGTCATGCGACGAATGGCGGATCTGATCAGCGAGCGACAGATGGAGCTCGGGGCGATCATGGCCATCGAAGTCGGCAAGAGCCGGCTCGAGGCGCTCGGCGACGTCGAGGAGACGGCCGATCTGATTCGCTACTACTGCGACCAGTTCGAAGCGAACGACGGCTTCGACCACCCGATGGGCAACCTCGGGGACACGACGGTCCACACCCGGTCGGTGCTCAAGCCGCACGGCGTGTGGGCGGTTATCAGCCCGTTCAACTTCCCGATGGCACTCTCCGGCGGCCCCGCCGGCGGCGCGCTCGTGGCCGGCAACACCGTCGTATACAAGCCCTCGAGCGACGCCCCGCTGTGTGGCGTCAAGCTGGCCGAGATCGCGGACCTTGCGGGACTTCCACGCGGCGTCTTCAACATGGTTAGCGGCCCGGGCGGCACGGTCGGCGCCGAGCTACAGGAGAACGACGGCGTCGACGGCCTCCTTTTCACCGGCTCGTACGAGATCGGCTTCCACGGCGTCTTCAAGACATTCAGCAAGAAGTTCCCCAAGCCCGTCATCGTCGAGATGGGCGGCAAGAACCCGGCCATCGTCAGCGCCCACGCCGACATAGAGGAGGCGGCCGAAGGGATCGTCAGGTCCGCCTTCGGCTTCGCCGGCCAGAAGTGCTCGGCCTGCAGCCGCGTCTACGTCGAGGCGCCGGCCTATACGGCCCTGCTCGAGCAGCTCGCAGCCAAGGCGAAGGCGCTTGCCGTCGGCGACCCAACGGATCGCAAGATCTGGCTCGGACCGCTGGTCAATGCGGCCGCCGTCGCCACTTACGATGCCGCGGTCGCCGAAGCGAAGCGCGACGGACGGATCGTCTTCGGCGGCGAACGTCTCAAGGGCATGCCGAGTGACCTCTTCGTGGCCCCCACGATCGTCGCCGACCTGCCGTTCGAACATCGCATCTGGCACGACGAGCTGTTCGTGCCGCTGGTCACGGTCGGTCAGGTCAAGTCGCTCGATGAAGCGTTCGAGCGGGCCAACGACACCATCTACGGGCTGACGGCCGGTTTCTTCAGCGAGGACCGCGAAGAGGTCGAGCGCTTCAAGGAGGCGATCGAAGCCGGCGTCATCTACATCAACCGCCGCGCCGGCGCGACGACCGGTGCCTGGCCCGGGATCCAGCCGTTCGGCGGGTGGAAGGGCTCCGGCACGACCGGCAAGGCTTCCGGCGGCCTGTACTACGTCCAGCAGTTCATGCGCGAGCAGTCGCAGACGCTGGTCGACTGAAGCCTGCGGGAGCAGCGCATTCGTATGTCTGTGCCGGCTCATCCCGGACGGCGCCGGCTCTGATCAGTTTCATTGGAGGTGAGACGTGTCGTTCAACCAGGACATCGTCAAAGCCGCGAAGGCCAATTCGTACTTTCGAGAGGTTCTGGCGACCGGGCCGCATAGCCAGGTAGTCGTGATGAGCATCCCGCCGGGCGGCGAAATCGGGTCCGAGGTCCACCACGGCGTGGACCAGGTCCTGGTATTCGTCCAGGGCGAAGGCGAGGCCATTCTCGACGGCGTGAAGAGCGCCGTCTCAGTCGACCGGCTGGTCCTCGTTCCGTCCGGGGTCCGCCACAACTTCGTCAACACCGGCAAGACGGACCTCCGGCTCTTCACGATCTATGCGCCGCCCGAACACGCGGTCGGCACCATCCACAAGACCAAGGCCGCAGCCGATGCGGCACACGAAGTCGAGCCGCACGCGGAGTAGCTCTGCGCGGATGCCGCCGGCGGTCTTTGACGGCCGGCGGCCTTCGCCCGACCTCTCGGCTATACTGAGGAAGTATCCAGCCTGCATAAAGGCTATCCGGTCTAGCCGTCGCTGCGACCGTTCCGCGGGCGACGCCATTTTCTGTCGAGGTGCACCGTGACCCAGGCTCCCGGCAAGCTCGTCCAGACTCCCGCGGGCGAGGCTCCTGCGGGCGAGGCCCCCGCCGTTCCGCACATCGTCACCGAGCTGCCCGGCCCGAAGGCGCGCGCCCATCTCGAGTTCGACCGCCAGTGGACCTCGCCGAGCGTTCCGCGCGCCTATCCGGTCGTGCCGGTCCGCGGCGAAGGCTGCACTATCGAGGACATCGACGGCAACCTGTTCCTCGACTTCAACGCCGGCATCGCTGTGACCTCGACCGGCCACTGCCACCCGGACGTGGTCCGCGCCATCCAGGACCAGGCCGGCAAGCTGATCCACTACAGCGCCGACTTCTACCTTCCGTCCTATGCCGAGACGTGCGCCGAGCTGGCGCGCATCGCACCGATGAGCGAGAAGTGCCGGGTCTTCCTGACCAACTCCGGCACGGAGGCGGTCGAGGGCGCGATCAAGCTCGCCCGCTTCGCCACCAAGCGCCAGTACCTGGTGGCGTTCCTCGGCGCGTTCCACGGCCGGACATACGGCTCCGTGTCTCTGACCGCCTCGAAAGCGAAGTACCACGCCGGCTTCGGGCCGATGCTTCCGGGCGTATTCCACGCCCCATTCGGGCACGTCGCGGACCTCAAGTGGTTCGACGAAGTCCTGTTCGAGCACCTCGTGCCGGCCGAGGAAGTGGCCGCGATCATCGTGGAGCCCATCCAGGGCGAGGGCGGCTACGTCGTTCCCGAGGACGGCTTTCTCCAGGGACTGCGCAAGATCTGCGATGAGCACGGCATCCTGCTCATCGCCGACGAGGTCCAGGCCGGCGCCGGTCGCACCGGCAAGATGTGGTCCATCCAGAACTGGGACGTCGAGCCGGACATCATCGCGACGGCAAAGGGCATCGCCAGCGGCATGCCTCTCGGCGCGTTCATCGCCCGCGATTCGCTGATGACCAAATGGGGTCCGGGCGCCCACGGCACGACATACGGCGGCAACCCGCTCGCCTGCGCGGCCGCGCTCGAGACCATCAGGCTGGTCGAAGGCGGCCTGATGGACAACGCAACGGCTCGCGGCGAACAGTTGATGACCGGGCTTCGCGCCATCCAGGCTCGGTTCCCGTCGGTCATCCGCGACGTGCGCGGCATCGGCCTCATGATCGGCGTCGAGTTTGACTCACACGAGCGTGCGGCAGCCGTCGAGTGGGGCTCGTTCCAGCGCGGCGTGCTCGTGCTGGAGGCCGGCCACGTTGTCGTCCGCATCTCGCCACCGCTCGTGCTGACGGCCGAAGAGGCGGCCATCGGACTGAGGCTCTTCGGCGAGGCCGTGGCCGAGGCCGCGGCCAAGTAAGGCTCAGCGCAGCCCCGGTGCAGTCGCGGGGATTCTCAGGTGATCGCCAGATAAGCCGCAGGTAAGCGCCGATGAGTAAGGTCAAGTCGATGCGCGACGCCGTCGCCGCGAATGTCCATGACGGCGACGTCGTGGCCATCGAAGGCTTCACGCACCTGATCTGCTTCGCGGCAGGTCACGAGATCATCCGCCAGCGTAAGCGGGACCTTACTCTGGCGCGTCTTACGCCGGACCTCATCTACGACCAGATGGTCGCGGCCGGGGTGGCGCGGAAACTCGTCTTCAGCTGGCTGGGCAATCCAGGTGTCGGCGGGCTGCATGCCATCCGGCGCCGAGTCGAGGACGCGGATCCGGCGCCGCTCGAACTCGAGGAGTACAGCCATTTCGGCATGGTCGGCCGGTATACGGCCGGCGCATCGAACCTGCCCTTCTTCCCACTGCGCTCCTACTTCGAGACGGACCTGCCAAAGGCGAACCCGCTGATTCGGCCGATCAAGTCGCCCTACGGCGACGAGACGGTGTATGCGGTTCCGCCGCTCAAGCCGGACGTCACGGTCGTCCATGCGCAACGGGCCGACGCTGACGGCAACACCCAGATGTGGGGCCTGCTCGGCTGCCAGAAGGAAGCCGCCTTCGCCGCGGAGCGGGTCATCGTCGTGGTCGAGGAGCTGGTCGACGAGGCGGTCATCCGTGCCGACCCAAACCGCACCGTCTTCCCCGGCCTGATCGTGGACGCAGTTGTGGTGGAGCCGTTCGGGGCGCATCCCTCGTACGTTCAAGGAGCGTACGACCGCGACAATCGCTTCTACCGCGACTGGGACGCGATCGCCCGAGAGGCCGCAACGACTCAGGCGTGGCTCGACGAATGGGTCTACGGCGTCAGCGGTCGGTCGGAGTACGTCGACAAGCTCGGCGCGGAGAGGGTCGCGAGTCTGAAGCCGTCGGGCGAGGCGCCCTCCGGTTCGGTCGACTATGGAGTCTACAAATGAGCGAGCCGCGACCGGCCGCGACCGCGCCGGTGGGAGCCGTGAGCCCCGGCGCCCCTGCGTCCGCCTTCTCCAGGTCCGAGATGATGATCGTCGCCGCCGCACGCGAGCTGGCCGGCCAGCGAGTCTGTTTCGTCGGCGTCGGGCTGCCGAACATCGCCGTCAATCTGGCCCGGCTGACCGTGGCCCCGGAACTGGAACTGGTCTACGAGTCGGGCGCATACGGCGCCAAGCCGGCTCGCCTGCCGCTTTCGATCGGCGACCCGACAATCGTCACCGGCGCCACGGCCGTGGTTTCGATGTTCGAGTTGTTCAGCTTCTATCTGCAGGGCGGCCTCGTCGACGTCGGGTTCCTCGGCGCCGCCCAGATCGATCGCTTCGGCAACATCAACAGCACCGTCATCGGCGAGTACGAGCACCCCAAGACTCGGCTGCCCGGCTCCGGCGGGGCGTGCGAGATCGCCATCAACGCCCGCCAGGTCTTCGTGATCATGCGCCAGTCGAAGCGCTCGTTCGTCGATCGGATCGACTTCCGGACCTCGCCCGGCAATTTGGGCGGAGCGGAGGCGGCGGCTCGAATCCGGAGCGAGGAGGGTTGGCTCGGCAGCGGGCCGTCGGTCGTGGTCACGGATCTCGGTATCTACCACTTCGACGAATCGGGCGAGATGCGCCTCGACTCGCTGCATCCCGGGGCAACGCTCGAGCAGGTGCGCGAGACGATGGGTTGGCAGGCCAGAGTGGCTGAGCCACTGGCCGTGACGCCCACACCGACGCCCGAAGAGCTGCGTCTGATCCGCGAACAGCTCGATCCCGAAGGCGCTTACACGAAGTAGGGGAGCGGCGGGTGGCGGCGCGGCGGTTACGTTGCCCGGCCGTGGCTTGGCCGCGGCGCGGCGAGGCCGGCTCTACCGCCGGACCGCCTCCGGCTTGCCGCGAACGACCATGACGGGGCAATGGGCGTGGCGGACCACGAAGTCGGAGACGCTGCCGATGAAGAAGCGGCTGACGCCGCTGCGGCCGTGCGAGCCGACGACGATGAGGTCCGCGTCCTCGGAGTCCGCCGCCGCGACGATCGCCTCGCCGGCCTCGCCTTCCCATACCAGGTACGTGGCGTTCGCCCCTGCCGCGCGGGCTCGCTGCACGATGCCCTGCGCTCGTGCCGCCATGGAGTCGCGCGAGTCGGCCTCTGGCGGCTCAGATCGGCGCGGCTCGGGACTCGAGGCGCCGGCGGCGATGGCGGCCTCGGACGGCTGACGCGCCGAAGCCACGACGCTGACGACGAGAAGCCGCGCCTCTAGCTGTATGGCGAGATCGATTGCCTGCTCACTTGCCGGCTCCGATGCGGCCGAGCCGTCGGTTGCAAGCAGAATCGTTTCGAGTCGGGGCATCAGCTCACTCCGGCGCCAACGGGGCGCGCCGGTCTCCGACCCGATGGTGGGCGCGCTCCGGGGGAGGGCCAAGGGACAAGCGGCCCGTTCCCAGCGGCGCTATGGCACCTGGTCCGGGCGAGATCCGCACGGTGGCGATGTGGCATGCACGGCGAATCAGCCGGCCCGCTCTGACTCCCAGTCGATCGATCCCGCACTTCCCCGGGCTTGCCTCGCCCTCCGAACGCCGCGCCGTCGTCGCTCGTGCTGCTCGCCGCCTCACCTATCGCCTTGCCGCCCGGCAGCGCGGGCCCCCGGTTCGGTGCCGCGAGCCCAAGATTGAACGTTTCGCGGTATCGAAGCGATGTTCGAACTGCAACGATGGAAAGCGGAGGAAGAAGCTTGCTGGCAGGAGTTGCGGTGGTCGCGCTCAGCGACGGCGACATAGAAGAACTGCTCGTTTCCCGGACGCCCGATGCGCATCGGCTGGCGACCTGGATCTTGCGCGACCCTGCCGCCGCAGAAGACGCTGTTCAGGAGGCGGCTATGGCGGCCTGGGATGGGCGCAGGAAGCTCCGGCATGCCGAGAATCCGGCCGCGTGGTTCACCAAGATCGTTGTCAACGTCTGCCGGGACGAGCTCCGGCGCCGCAGCAAAAGGCGCTTGCTGCCCGAGCCTCCGGCGTCCATCGCTGGCGGCTTACCCGATCTACTCGCCGTCCGCGACGAGATCGGACGTGCGGTCGCCCGCCTCTCTGCGGACGAGCAACTCGTCATCGGTCTCCGTTTCGGTCGTGACCTGACCGTGCCTCAGATCGCGGCTTACACCGGGCTTGCCGAGGGCACGGTCAAATCCAGGCTCCATCACTCGCTCGAACACCTCCGTTCCGCGCTGGCGGCCGAGCGTCGCGCTGAGGAACCCCGACGATGAACGACACCGAGATCGACCACGGGCTGCGCGCCTACTACGAGTCAATCGCGCCGGCGGATTCGACTCGTGCGACGAATCTCGTCGCGGCGTCGATAAGGGGACGGCGTGAGCGCGGCAACCGGCGGGAGCGGAGTAGCCGGCGGGCGCCGAGTGTGACCCGCAATGCCTGGGCGCGCCCCCGCGCGTTCATCGGCTTGGCGGTCGCATTGGCCGTTGTCGTCGTTGCCGGTGTCGGCTTCGCGGCCTTGCGCGCTGTATCAAACGGAGCTCTTCCGGGATCGCTCGGATCTCCATCAGCCACGGCGTCGACCCCGAACGACTCGACCGGTGTGAGCGAAACGCCGGTCGCCGTCGCGAGCAAGGCACCGACGACCGTGCCCACTCCGACGCTCCGCGCTGCCACGAAGTCGACGCCCGCGGGCAGGTTCAGCTGGACCGGCTCGATGAACGGCCGGTACGACACCGCGACGTTGCTCCTGGACGGCCGTGTCCTGATGACCGG
>PMBR01000085.1 GCA_003152995.1 Chloroflexota bacterium
GGCAGCCAGACCGGCATCGTCGTGAACTGATCGGGATGGGGCGGGGCGAACGGGGCGCAGGCACGCGTGGTCGGCGTGGGGTCGTCAGGTTCGGACGGGATACACGATCTGCCCACCTCGACGAAGTCTGACGAGGGGTTCATCGGGGTCCGCGGTGTACCGACGGCCCGTAGTGCGACAGCGTCTGACCTCTGATCTCGCGTCGGGACTTGCCTGCGTCCAGATCGGCCGCCTACGCCGCGGTTGCCGTAGCTGCTCGGGCTGGAAGGCGTTCGAGCGCGACCTCCCAGAGCAGGACCGCCAGGCAAGCGAAGAATGCCAGCGGAACGGTCGCGGCCGCGATCCAGGAACCCGTCGCGGCCGTCGTCGCGGCCGTCGTCGCGGCCGTCGTCGCTGCCGTCGTCGCGGCCGCAGTCGCTGCTGAGCCGGTGCCGCCGAAAAGCGCGATCCATCCCACAAGCGGGAAGACGACCGCCCACGTTCGCCCACGCTGGACGAGCCACGCCGTCGGCAGCAGGAGCAATACGGCGTAGTGATCGCGGAGCGGCGACGAAATGAGCTGGCTCGCGACGATCGTGACCTGCAGGCTCAGCTCGGGGCTGGCGTAGCGCCACGCGGCGAGGAGAGCGGCAACCGCCAGCGCGGCCGAGGCCAGCTGGATCGCCATGGCCGCCGCATCCGAGACGCCCGCAAGGTGAGCGACAGCGCCAGGCGCGAAGTTGTGCGGCGTGGTCAGCTGGCCGCCGAGGTCGCGCAACAGTTCGATGTATGTGGTCCAAGCTCCCACGCCCGTGACGAGCGTCGTCGCGGCCGCCAGCGCGACCGCCGCAACGACCGCGACCACTGCCGCACGGAACCGTCCCGTGGCAATCGCCCAGACCGCCAGCAGCGCCGGCTGCACCTTCACCAGCGCTCCGATCGCCGTCACGCCGCCCACGACCGAAGCCCGGTCCATCCATCGCCACGCCGCCGCGAACCCCAGGAAGAGCAACGGTTCCACCTGGCCGAGCTTGACCGCGTACAGGAGCGGCCAGTCGAGCGCGGCCACGATCACGATCAGCCAGCGCACGTCGCGGCGGACCGGTAGAAGCGCCACTCCGGCCAGGAAGCACGCGGCCATCGCCACGCACCACAGGCCGGCGGCCGCTCCGCCCAGCGAGAGCCACGGAACGAGGACCGCGGCGAAGGCCGGCGGATAGGTATAGGTGCCGGGGCACGTGCCGACGTTGACGGAGAAGGCGATGTCGTACATCGGCTTGCCGTCGCGCAAGGCCTGAGCGGCGCCTTCATAGCAGTGATAGTCGTAGCCCAGCGTATTGCCCGCCGAGGCGAGCACGAGGGCAAGCATTCCGACCAGCAGCGCGACCGAACCGACTGGCACGAAGGCCTCGGCCAGCCGGGGCCGCCGTCTTGTGGGCGCCGGGAGCGAGGTCATCGCGAGGCGTTCATTTCGGCGGCGCGCCCTCGGCAGCGATCCGCTTGAGACCGCGATGGACGAACCTGATGCGAACGAGATCCCAGCAGACCCGAAGGGCCAGGCGCGGGCGAGCGTGCATGCGCGAGCCGCGCCGGTCGGCCCAGACGACCGGTACGCATGCCATCTCGTAGCCGCGCCGCCGCGCCAGGAAGATCAGATCAACGTCGAAGACGATGCTCGTGATCCGCAGTCGGCCGAAAAGATCGCGGGCGGCTTCACGCCGGAACCCTTTGAAGCCGCACTGTGTGTCTTCGATCGGGCCGGTGACCCAGACCCGCGCCGCAAAGCGGAAGACCTTGCCTACAGCTTGCCGAAACCTCGGCTGGGAAGCTCGCATGTCCGAACCGTCCGGCTGGATGCGACTCCCCAGAGCGACGTCCGCCGTCCCCAGCGCCTCGACCATGCGGGGCAACTGATCCGGGGGCGTGGCCATGTCGGCGTCGGCGAATACGAGCAGATCACCCCGGGCGGCCAGCATCCCCGCCCGAACAGCGGAGCCCTTGCCGGCGTGCGCGACCCTCAGCAGTCGCAGCGCGGGCGAACCACAACCAGGCGCTTCGCCCTTGGGCTCGCTGCCGTCCTCGACATACTCGGCCCGCGTACGCACTACAGCTGCCGTCCCGTCGCTGCTGCCATCGTCGACGACGAGCACGTCCACCCTGTCGGGCAGAACGCCCGGCGGCACCGAGCACAGGTATGCGAAGAGCTCGTCCAGCGCGGGCCCGAGCCGGGCCTCCTCGTTGAACGCGGGCAGGATGATCGAAAGGCTGCTGAAAACCATCTCGCGGAGTTTAGAGGCAGCCGCGGCGCCGCTGCACATCCGACGCGCGGCGCTCCGCCAGTCGGGTGGCTCGATAGGTCGTTAGTACCGGTGGAGCGGGGCCCGGCCGATGCTACGCTGCGACGCCGTGCGGATCCCCTTCGCTCTGTATGCGTTTGCGCTCGCGGCCCGGGCCGTGCTGTTCGCCGTGCACGCCGACGCGGCGTATCCGGACTCCTTCTACTACGTCGACGTAGCCCGGGCGCTGCAGGCCGGACACGGCTTCAACATCGACTTCATCTGGTCGTTCGTGGACGTGGGTGGCCGAATTCCGGCCCAGCCGATGCTGCCGATCCCGAGCAACGCCCACTGGATGCCACTCGCCTCGATAGTGCAGCTGCCGACGATGTGGCTGCTCGGCCCCACTCCGCTCGCGTCGGCGATCCCGTTCCTGCTCATCGGGGCGCTGGCGGTGCCGATGACCTGGCTTCTGGCACGTGAGATCGGGGCGGGCGATCGAATCGCTCTGGCGGCGGCGATCGCCGTGGCCCTGCCGTCCGCCGCGGCAATCTACATGGTTCAGCCCGACAACTTCGCGCTCTACCAGCCGCTGGGCACTGCCGCCCTGTGGCTGACCGCCCGTGGGCTCCGTGGCGACGGCCGATCGTTTGCGCTGGCTGGGCTGATGGTCGGCCTGGCGACGCTGGCCCGAAACGACGGCGTGCTGCTGGGCGCGGCGGCCGCGCTCCTCTTCTTCTGGGATCGGTGGCGGGCCTGGAGGTCGAAGGGCGGCCGAACGCCCGCGATTCCGTGGCGCTATGCCTTTGCCTGCTTCGGCCTCTTCCTTGTCGTAATGGCGCCCTGGTATCTGCGCCAGCTGGCCGTCTTCGGCAGCCTCTCGCCGTCTTCGAGTTCGGGACGGATCCTGTTGATCCAGAACTACGAGCAAATGAACAGCGTCACCAGCGACACGTCGCTGGCAGGATTCCTGAGCCAGGGGATCGGGCCGCTTCTTACGAGCCGAATCCTGGGTCTCGTCTCAGCCATCCAGGTGTTCTCGGTCCTCGCCTGCTCCGCCGTTCTGGCACCGTTCGTGCTCGCCGGCGGGTGGGCCCGTCGCCGATCGCTCGACTTTGCGCCGTTCTTCGTCTATGCCGGCCTCCTCTTCGCCGCGGCCGGGCTGATCTTCGCGGTCCACGTGCCATATGGGACTTTCCTGCATTCCGCCGTCGCGCTGGTCCCGTACACGTTCATCGTCGGTCTCGAGGGGGTCGTAATTGTGGCCACATGGGTCGCCCGTCGGCGGCGTGGCTGGGAAGAGGAGCGGGCAGCCCGACTCTTCGTCGCGGCGGCGGTGGCTACTGTGGTCCTCAACGCCGCGGCCTTCGCGTTCCTGGCGGGCCAGGCATGGAATCGAGAGCGCGATCTGAGGTTCGACGCCGCCGCGGCCCTCGATCGGAGCGGAATCCCGAAGTCCGACCTACTTCTCAGCGCCGACCCGGGCGGACTCGAATACTTCACGGGCCGCGGCGGTGTGGTCACGCCTAACGACTCGCTCGAGGTCATCCACCAGGTGGCCGTCGACTACGGGACCCGTTGGCTCGTGCTGGAGCGAGCCCACATCGTCACTCCGCTTGCGCCGATCCTCGAGATGAAAGCACGGCCGGACTGGATCGGGCCACCGATCTACACCGCCGCCTACACCGGGCCCCAGACGGGCGACCCCGCCGTGGACGCGGCGCCGGCACTGGTCATCTTCCCGATCTGCACGACCGCCGGCGACACACGCTGCGCGGCTGGCGCGACGGGAGCCAAGCCGTGAGCCGACGCGAGGCGTGGCTGAGCGCCGGTGCCGTCTTCGCGCTCGCCCTCGTGGTGCGGGCCGTGGCCGCCGCCACGCTGAGCTTCCCCGTCCCGGAGGACACGGCGTATTACGCCGGAGTCGCCCGGAACCTCGTCGAGGGGCGAGGCCTGGTGACCGACGCTCTGTGGAGCTACCAGACTCCGCCGCTGGAGGTGCCGCGGGCCGCCTTCGAGGTTTGGATGCCGCTGCCGTCGCTGCTCGCCGCCGTCCCGGTCGCTCTGGCAGGTGCGGCGAACTGGTTCCGCGCCGCTCAGGTCCTCTCCGTTGTCGTGAGCGCGATCGGCGCCGCGCTGGCGTGGCGGCTCGGCGCCGACGTAGCCGCCGAGATGAAGCTGCCGGTGGAGCGGGCACGCACGCTGGCCGTGGGCACGGGTGTGGTGGCGTGCTTCCTCGGGCCTTTCGTCGTGTACGGGGCTCTCCCCGATTCCACGGCGCTCTTTGCCGCGCTTTCGCTGGCGGCGTGCCTGCTGATGACACGGATAAGGGCGCGGACGCCCGAACGTTGCCGTCCTGCCGCAGGGAGCAAACCGCCAGACCGCCCGACCGAAGGTGGCCGCCTTTTCGACCGCCTTCTCGACCGCCGGCTGGTCGCCCTCGGTCTACTCATCGGCTTCGCCGGCCTCACGCGAAGCGAGGCCGTGTGGCTCGGCCTGGCCTGGTTCGTGGTGGCGTGGCGCTGGACGTCGACCTCCGCCGGCAACGCCGGCTCGTCCGTCGCGAGGCCGTCCTGCCTCGAGCGCTTGCGCCTGGTCGCCGTCCCGGCCGTCGTCGCCGCCCTTGTATTCGCCCCGTGGGCCGTCCGCGATTGGCTCGTCTTCGGCAGCCCGCTGCCCGGCCAGACCCTCGCCAACGCCTTGTCGGTCAACCCGACCGACATATTCGCGTACCAGAACCAGCCGACCCTTGCCCGCTACCTGGCCCAGGGCCCGGCGGCGCTCATCGGCATGCGGTTCACGGGCATCCTCCACAACCTCGTCGAAGTGCTGATCGTCCCCGGTTTCCCCGTCGGCCTGGTCGGGCTGCTGGCGCTCCCGAAATGTGCCCGCCTCCACGCCCTGCGTCCGCTCGTGTTGTTTGCCATGGTCACCTTTCTGGTGACGAGCCTCGTATTCCCCGTCAGCACCACCTGGGGGACGTTTCTCCATTCCGCAGGCGCGATCTATGCCCTCCTGATCGTCAGCTGCCTCGTCGCCCTCGACGCATTCATCGCCTGGATCGGAAGACTGCGCCACTGGTGGCGGCCGGTCGCGTGGCTCGGTCCGGCGCTTGCGACGGCCGTCGCCGTTCCGCTGATGTTCGTGTCGGTCGCGGCGCTCGATCGCGGGGCGGACGGGACGCGCGCCAGCTACGAAGCGCTGCCCGCGGCCCTTGACCGCGCCGGCGTCCCGCTCGCGGACAACGCCCCGGTCATCACCGACAATCCGATCTGGCTGGCCGAGACCGCGCACGTGACCGCCCTGGCGCTGCCCCAAGAATCGCCCGACGCCGTGCTGGCCCTGGCCCGACACTTCGGCTCAAAGCTGTTGATCGTGGTCCAAACCGAGGGCGATGGGGAGTGGCCGGCCGTACTCGACCGTGGCGGGTCGGGCACACAATGCTTCCGCGAGGTTCTCCTGACCGATAACTCGGGCAAGTACCCTCTAGAAGGCTCTCCTCTGTATCGAATCCGCGCATTCCGGATCGTCTGTTCATGAGAGACGCCCCGTATACTCCAACCGGTATGGACGCTTCCCGCGGCGCCACAGAATCGCGCGACTCGCGCTTCGACGAGCTTTACGCCGAAGCGAAGTCCACGCTGGGTTACGGGGCCAACAGCCTGCGCTCCGTCACGGAGCGTTATCGCGAGGCGTATCACGACTCGCTGGCCCGCTGGCACCGCCTCCTCGACCTCGCCGACGCCTCCGATCGTGCCCCGATCCCGGCGAATGAAGACAGCGATGCGGCGGCCGCGGCCGAGGCCGGCGCCGAGGATGCCCGCCAGAAGACCATGCGCGGCGACGTCGAGCGCCAGACCGGGGACGTGGGCAGGCACCAGCAAGAACTCTCCAAGCTGGAGCTGTCGGTTCGGAGCATGGAAAACGCCTGGCTTTTCCTCGAGCGCGGCGACGCAAGTCTCCTGGCCGAAGTGACCAACAAGGGCCTGCCGACGGACCTGCAGATGCGCATCGTCCAGGCCCAGGAGGCCGAACGTTCGCGCCTTGCCCAGGAGGTCCACGACGGCCCCGCCCAGGCTCTCTCGAACGCGATCTTCCAGGTCGAGTACATCGAGCGCGTTCTGGACGACGATATCCGAGTCGCTCACAACGAGCTGCGTTTCCTGCGCGAGCTTCTTCGCCGCGAGCTGGGCGAGGTCCGCACGTTTATCAGCCAGCTCCGTCCGCCGCTCCTCGACGAGCTGGGTCTGGACGGCTCGATAATGGACGCGGTCGAGAGCATGGCCGCGGTCACGGGCTCTACGGTCGCGACCGACCTTCATGGGCCCGGAGAACAGCTCAACCCATCTCAGCAGACCGCCGTGCTGCGCGTCGTCCAGGAGGCTCTCCAGAACGTTCGCAAGCACGCCGGGTCGAGTCATACCGTGGTATCGACAAAGCTCGACGCAACCGACTGGGTTCTGGAGGTAAGCGACGACGGCCGAGGTTTCGATGTCGGTGCCGTCGCCGCACGCGGCCGTCGCAACTTCGGTCTCCAGTTCATGCGGGAGCGGGCAGAGCTCATCGGTGCGCGTTTTGAGGTTCGCTCGCGGCCGGGCGGCGGGACAGTCGTCTGGCTGTCGATTCCAGTGGGAGAGGAGAGCGCATGACTTCGGTGGATTACAGCGGACCTGACCGGCGCCGGACGGGGACGCCCGTTCGGAGCGGCGAGAAGACCACGATTCTTCTCGTCGACGACCACGCCCTCTTCCGCGTCGGGATGCGCAACATCCTCGAGCGGGAGGCGGGCTTCGAAATCGTCGGCGAGGCCGACGACACGCGCGGCGCCTTCGACCTCTCCGTGCAGCTCTCGCCCGACATCATCCTGATGGACCTGTCGCTGCCGGCCCCGGGCGGCATCGAGACGACCCAGCGCATCAAGCGTGAGCTGCCGTCGGCGGGGATCATCGTCCTGGCCGTCAGCGAGGACGAGGACGCCCTGTTCGATGCCATCAAGGCCGGCGCAGCCGCTTTCATACTCAAGGACGTAGCCCCCGACGATCTCGTCGCGATCATCCATCGCGTCGCCAGCGGGGAGTACTTGATCAACGACAAGGTCTTTGCGAAGCCGGCCGTCGCGAGCCGGGTTCTCAAGGAGTTCCGGGAGCTGGCCATCTACGGCCAGGAAGCAGCTCCGATATTCGCGCCGCTCTCTCCTCGCGAGGTCGAGATCCTCGACAACATCGCNNCTGCGCAAGCTCAGCGTCAACGACCGCACTCAGGCGGTTGTGTACGCCATGCGCCAGGGCTGGATCCGAATGCCGGAGGACTGATCCTCCGGTGACTGCCCCCGAGCCGCTCCCACTCCCGTTGCTCGAAATCGCGGAGCGGGCAAGACGTGAGGTCGATCTCCTCGCAAGAGAGATCGGCGAGATCGAGTTGCTCGCTCAGCAGGCTCGCACCGAGGCGGCCCACCACGAGACGAAGCGCTCGCAAACCCTCGACAAGCTCAGGACCGCATCGGACTACGACACCGAGAGCGAGGGCGCCCAGCAGACCGCGCAGCTGATGGCCCTAACCCGCCGGTCGGCCATCATGGAGTCGCAAGTCGACATTCTCGAGGGCAAGCTCAAGGTCCTGGCCCGCTTCCGAGAGAGCCTGCGTCGCTACAGCACGGAGCTAGACCGAGCGTCGATCGGCGGTGGCTTGGCCCAGCAGACGCCCGACACCCTGGATCCGACCACGCTTCTGCCACCAGCCGTGTCCCGCCTGGTCCTTGCCGCCCAGGAGGACTTGCGTCGGGACATCGCCAGGGCAATGCACGACGGCCCGGCCCAGAGCCTGACCAATATCGTCCTGCAGGCCCAGATCGTCGAGCGGCTCCTGGACCGCGATCCTGCCCAGGCAAAGGCAGAGATCGGGCAGCTCGTCGGCATGGTCCAGCACACTCTGGACGCGACCAAAGCGTTCATCTTCGATGTCCGACCCATGGTCCTGGACGATCTTGGGCTCGTGCCCACGCTGCGGCGCCTCACTCGTGACCGAGGCCGCCGTTCCCAAATCCCGATCGAGTTCGAGTCGTACGGCAACGACCGCCGCTTGCCGATGGACGTGGAGAGCGCCCTCTTCCGGATCATCGATGAAACGATCACCGGGTTCCTCTCCTGCCGCCCCGACCTGATCTCCATCAAGGTCGAGTGGTCGGATTTTCGGACCGAAGCCCATATCGCGGCCAGGCGCGATAAGCCCGAAGAGGTCGAGGAAGAACCGCCCGAGGAAACGCCGCCTCCGAGCGGCGACAAGCGCGGCAAGGGCGGCGATCGCGAGCTCCCCGAGGCGCTGAAGGCCATGATCGAAGAGCGTCGCGCCGGCGCGGCCGCGGCCCGAAGCTCGAGGAGCCAGTCGCAACTCCTCGCCCTGCCGCCGACTACGTGGCGTGAGGTCCAGCAACGGGCCGACACGATCGGAGTTGCCGCGGAGCTCGTGGACGACGGCCGTGAGGTCGTGCTGGTACTGGCGGCTAAGTGATCGTCGACTCCTCCCGCGGTTCGTCTGCGGGGTGCTTCCGACAGTGCGGCCAGGGGCTCGTGGAGTACGGGTTCATCCTCATCCTGGCGGTCGTGGTCTGCCTCGTCTCGTTGCTCTTCTTCGGCGACCAGCTCTCGTCGCTGCTCAGTCTGATCGCGTCCGCGGTCTAGGCTCGATCAATCCGGCCGGCCCGCCGGATGGACTCCCGACGGACGTCGCTTTCTGTCCGGGCGGCAAGGGTCAGTGGTCGGTTAACTGCTGAGAAGTGCGTTCGCGTCGGGTCCCATTACGATCAAGCTAGTGGCCCCTCCGACCGCCGGTTATCAGAATGAACGGCATCCTCCCATTGGAAGGTGTACTTATCTGGAGGCCATCATGCTTCTCCGGTCCAAGGGCCAGGGTCTTGCGGAATACGCTCTGATCCTCGCGCTTATCGCCATCCTCGCGATCACCGCTCTGCTCTTCCTGAGCGGCCAGATCAACACCATCCTCAGCACCATCGGCAAGAATCTGTAACCGCCGCGCTACGACAATAAGGGGGCCGCGCCAGAGGCGCGGCCCCCTTATTTTGCCCGCTGAACGACGCCCACCACGCTCACAACCCACTCAATGGCTCACTGGATACGGAGAAACCGTCCTAGATGGCCTAGCCCATTGGTATAGTCGCGTTTAGGTACACCGCAAGGCTACTGTGGTGACTCCTGTCACATGCCCTCGGGAGAGACGTTGTGAAGCGCTCGAATCGACTTCTGATCCTAGTTGGGGTCTTCCTCGCCGTTCTTTCGATGGTGGGGGTGATCGCAGTCGCCGGAGGCGGCGGCTCCGGCGGTTCGGCGAAGAGTTCGCCGAGTCCGACGCAGGAGCCGCAGGCCCTTGTGGTCATCGCCAAGGTCGACATAGCCCTCGGCACCAAGATCACGGCCGACATGCTCGATACTGAGCAGATGGCCGTCTCGGTGCGTGACAAGCTATCTGGCGAGACCTACTCGCTGCCGGCCAGCGTCGTCGGCAAGGTCGCCGGCGGCACGATTCCGAAGGGCAGCATCCTGTATGCCGACAGTTCCTTCCTCGCGCCTGGCACGTTTGTTCAGGGCCAGGACCTCGCCTCAGGCGTCGCCACCGGCATGCTGGGGCTGTCAATGGAAGTGGATCAGGTGAACGGCGTCGGGGCGCTCCTCGTGCCGGGCGACCACGTTGACATCATTCTGTCCACCTGGGTGGATCAGATCGGGATCACCATGAACCCCAACGCCACCAGTCCCTGGAAAGTGACTTTGCCGGGCACTCAGGCGGTGACCACAAAGATCGTCATCCAGAATCGTAAGATCCTGGCCACACTCCTGCCCCCGGCCCAGCAGGGTCAGGCCGGCGCAATTGCGGCCGGCTCTCCGACTCCTCAGCCCAAGGCAACTGCCGAAACTATCACCAACAGCGGCGTTCACATGCTAGTCATCGTCGAAGTCACGCCCGAAGAGGCTGAGGTCATTCGCTGGGCTCAGCGCGCAGAGCAGCTCACCCCGCAGAACTACATCAGCCTGGGCCTGGGCCTGCGCTCGGACAAGGACAACGACGCTCCGGAAATCACAACTCCTGGGATCACCTACAAGCAGCTGGTGACGGCCTACGGCGTTCTACCGCCGGATCCGCGAGCTATCATCCCGGCCGACCTGGCCAAGCAAATCTCCTGGTAACACGCGCCGCTTCAGCCCGGCGGAAGCGACAGCGAGAGGCCGAGCAATCGGCCTCTCTGCCACCTCAGGGGTAACAGAACTTCATGGCAGACCGGATCAGGGTCCTCATCGTCGACGACATTCCCGAGACACGCGATCACCTCGCGAAGCTTCTGGGCTTCGAGCCGGATATCGACGTGGCGGGCACGGCATCTTCGGGCGCCGAGGCGATCGAGCAGGCGGCGAAGATACTGCCCGACGTGATCCTGATGGACATCAACATGCCCGACATGGACGGCATCACGGCGACCGAGCGCCTCTCCACGCAGGTCCCAAGCGCGTCTGTGGTGATGATGTCCGTCCAGGGCGAGGCCGACTACCTGCGCCGATCGATGCTTGCCGGCGCCCGCGAGTTCCTGGTCAAGCCGTTCAGCAGCGACGAGTTGACGGCTTCGATCCGGCAGGTCTTCTCGCGCGAGAAGGAGAAGGTCGGGCGTGCCGTCATCGCCGCGGCGGCTCGAACCGCCGAGCCCCCCGAACTCGGCACCGTCGTGGCCGTCTTCAGCCCCAAGGGCGGCGTCGGCCGTACCACGATCGCCGTCAATCTGGCCGTCGCCGCCACAACCGAGCTCAACAAGAAGGTGGTCCTCGTCGACGGTTCCTTCCAGTTCGGCGACGTGGCTGTCCTGCTGAACCTCAACCCCAAAGAAAAGTCGATGTTCGAGCTCGTCACGGACCTAGAGGCCGGCGGCGATGCAGACGCCGTCGACGCCTACGCGGTGACCCACTCGTCGGGTCTCCATGTCATCCTGGCGCCACCCTCGCCTGAGATGGCCGACGCTATCACTCCAGCCGGCGTGAAGCACGTGGTCGAGGCGCTGCGGCAGCGCTACGAGCTCGTGGTAATCGACTGCGCCGCATGGTTCAACGACACGACCCTGGGAATCCTCGATCTCGCGGACGTCGTGCTCACGGTCCTCACGCTGGAGATCACCAGCATCAAGAACATCAGGCTCTTCCTCGAGGTCGCCGAAAAGCTCGGCTATGACCACAAGATCCGGCTCGTTCTGAACCGCGCCGACACGACGCTGGGAATCAGGGTGGCCGACGTAGAGCATTCGATCGGCCGAAAGGTTGACAACACCATCGTCAGCGACGGTCGAGCTGTCGTCTACGCGCTTAACCGTGGAGTGCCGTTCGTCCTCAGCAACCGAGAAGCGCAGGTTTCCCAGGATGTCCTGCGTCTCGCAACATCAATGGCAGGCAACCGAGAATCTCGCGAAGATGAGCAGAAGGCTACCCAAAAAGGTAAGTCGCTCTTCGCGTGGAGATAACCCTGGCGAGTAAGGGGAGTAGGCGATGTCCCTTCTGAAGCGAATCGAGAGCGCCCGACCGGGCGTGGCACCCGGGGCTCCGGGTGGGTCTCCGAGCGCGCCTCCCGGACCTCCTGGGTCTCCGGCACCAACAGGTCAACGCCTTCTCAGCCAGGCGCCGGTTCGGGAATCGCTGCGCGAGGTCAAGTTCCGCATCCAGTCGCGCGTCATCCAGGACCTGGACCCCAAGCTCGATCTGGCCAACCAGGTCGAGGTCCGCCGCCAG
>PMBR01000026.1 GCA_003152995.1 Chloroflexota bacterium
CGCCGTACGCCGGGCGCGGGCCGCCGAAGCCGGGGCGAGCCTGGTGCTGTTCGCCGTACGCAGGCCGCGGGCCACCCGGGTGAGGCTCGTCGGGGCGCGGGCCGCCGAAACCGGAGCCGCTCTGGTGCTGTTCGCCGTACGCAGGCCGCGGGCCATCCGGGCGAGGACCGCCGAAACCTGAGCGTGGCCCCCCAGGTCGGGGACCGCCGAAGCCGTGGCGGGGGCCCTCGGAGCGCGGGCCGCCAGAGTGCGGGCCTTCAAACGCGGGGCGGGCGCCTCCAAACGCGGGGCGCGGCCCGCCAAACGCGGGACGCGGCCCGTCAGGGCTGGGACCGTCAAACGCCGGGCGGGGGCCCCCGAAGCCTGCGCCTGGGCCGCCCTGCCGCGGGCCGTCAAACCCCGGGCGCGGGCCGCCAAAGCCTCCGGGTCGAGGTCGGCCCGACCGCGGGCCGCCCGTTCTTGGGCCGAACGCCCCCGGCCCGCCGCCGGGTTGCGGTCCGTCGCCACGCGGGAAGTCCTGGCGCGGGAAGTCCTGGCGCGGGCCGTCATGGTGCGGTCCGTCCTGCCTCGGCTTCTTGCCGCCAGGCTTTCGGCCTCTGGCGTGCTCGTCCCCGCGCCCTTCCGGGCGGGGCTTGTGTCGATTGTCAGGCAAGGTCTATCCGATCACTCTCTGCGCACCAGCATCGGGCGCGCGGCTATTCTGCGCGGCGCCAGCGCTGGCCGTCGCGCGTGTCTTCTACGAGGATGCCGCGCTCGGCCAGCACCGTCCGGAGGCGGTCCGATGCCGCAAAGTCGCGGGCCGTTCGAGCCGCAGCCCGCTCGTCTACGAGCTTCTGCAGGTCCGGGGCGAGCGACTCTACCACGACCGGGGCTATACCCAGGACGCGGTCCAGGTCGCGGACGAATCCAATTGCATGCCGCGCGTCGGAAGTTGAGAGAGCGCGGGCGTCGATTCGCCGATTCAGCTCCCGGACCAGTTCGAAGACGGCCGCCAGCGCAGGCGAGATGTTCAGATCGTCGTCCAGTGCCGTCTCGAAGGCCCTCCGTGTCCCATCGAGCAAGGTCGACAGCGTGGCGTCGTCCGGACCGTCCGACACATATGCCGCAAGTGCAGCGAGCAGCGCGTCCAGGCGATCGATCGCCGAGCTTGCCGCCTGCAGAGAGTCGTCGCCGAATGAGAGCGCCATCCGGTAGTGGGCCGAGATGAGGGCCAGCCGAAGAGCTCGCGGCGAGATTCCCCGGCCAAGCACCTCTCCGACCCGGGCGATATTGCCCGTGGACTTGGCCATCTTCTGGCCGCCCATCTGCAGGTGTGCGCAGTGCAGCCAGTACGCGACGAACGTCTTGCCGGTCGCCGCTTCACTCTGGGCGATCTCGTCCTGGTGATGCGGAAAGACCAGGTCGATGCCGCCGGTGTGGATGTCGAAGGACGGCCCGAGGTAGGCCATGCTCATGGCCGAGCATTCGATGTGCCAGCCGGGCCGGCCCGGTCCGATTGCGGTCTCCCAGCTCGGTTCGTCTGGCTTGGGACCCTTCCAGACGGCGAAGTCACGCACGTCGTCTTTGCCGTATTCGTCGGCCTCGACTCGCTCGCCGACCCGCATTCCTTCTGGGTCGATTCTGGCCAGCCTCCCATATGCCGGCCAGGAAGCGATGCGGAAGAAGATCGAGCCGTCGTCGGTTCGATAGGCGTTGCCGCGCTCGAGCAGCTTGCCGATCAGTTCGACCATCTGCGGTATGTGCTCGGTCGCTCGGGGCATCACGTCCGGCACGGTCATGCCCAGTGTCTTGATGTCTGCCAGGAAGCCTTCGCGATAGCGCTCCGAGATCTCGCCGATCGTTACCCCTTCCGCCCGCGCTCCCTTGATTATCTTGTCGTCAACGTCGGTGATGTTCATGACCCACGTCACTCGCAGGCCGCGGTAGCGCAGGTAGCGGACCAGCAGATCGGCGAACAGGAACGACCGGAAGTTGCCGACGTGAGCCGGACCGTAGACCGTCGGGCCGCAGCTGTAGATACGGACATTGCCAGGCTCCAGCGGCATCAGCTCACGGGCGGCCCCGGCCATCGTGTCGTGGAGTTGGATCGTCACGTCTGTCGCTCCCACGCGTCGCCTTCGAGGGCCGCGAGCGAGACGATCGCGCTCGCGGAGATGGAGCGTCCTGCGCCTTCGGATCCTTCGAGGTTGCCGGTCGAGGCCTTGACGTTGACCAACACCGGATCGAGCCCGAGGATCTCCGCGATCGCCGCGCCCATGTCCGGCAGCAGCTTCGCCAGGCGTGGGCGTGAGGCGACAATCGTCATGTCGATGTTCACCGGGCGCCAGCCGGCGGCCCGAACCTGCTGCGCAATCGAGGCCAGCAGGACCCGGCTGTCGATCCCGAGGGGCGTTCGCGAATCGGCTGGAAAGAGCCGGCCAAGATCTCCCAGCCCGGCGGCGCCGAGCAGTGCGTCGGCGACGGCGTGGAGAGCGACGTCCCCGTCCGAATGCCCGGCAAGCCGGGGCGCGCCTTCGATTCGCAGCCCGCCCAGGACCAGAGGCTCGCCGGTGCCGAACGGGTGGCTGTCCGTGCCAAACCCAACCCGGCCGTACGCCGAGAAAGCGGCGCGCGCAGTGGACCCGGCACGATCGGGCGCGCCCGAACGAAAAGGCGCTGCCGGACGGCCGGGCACGAGGCCACCGTCGAGCATGGCTTGAGCCCGTTCGAGATCGATTGGCACGGTCACCTTGAAATTGGTCGCTTCGCCGTTGATCGAATGGACGGCGATTCTACAGGCCTCCAACAGGGAAGCCTCATCGGTCCAGGTTTCGGGGCCGGCTGGAGGGTGCGTGGCATAGGCCCGCTCCAGCAGGCTGCGCCGGACCCCCTGAGGAGTCTGGGCCGCCACCACATCCGTGCGATCGACCGTCGCGCCGATCAGCTCCCCGTCCAGACGCTTGAGAGTCTCGCTGACTGCCAGGACCGGGATCGCTGCCCCGTATCTGGCCGTCGCTTCCGCCACCGCACGAACGAGCGCGGGGCTTGCGAGCGGCCGGGCGGCATCGTGAATGAGGATTACGGGGTCGGGTGACGCGGCCGGGCCGGCCTCGGCGCCGCCGCTCGACCGGGCGTCGTGTTGCTTTTCCGCCACCGCTTCGGCGAGCGCCGCGACACCTGCCGCCACGGAGTCCTGGCGACGCTCTCCGCCGGCAACCACGGCCACTACCGAGTCCGGCAGCCAGTCGGCAGCGGCAATCTCAGGAATCCGGGCGGCGGACGCGACGATCGCAATGCGCTCGACGCCAGCCGCGGCAAGCGCCTCGACCGACCAGCGCAGCACTGATCGTCCGTCCAGCTCCGCTTCGATCTTGTCGGCGCCGCCCATTCGACGGCTTGCGCCTGCGGCCACGATGACCGCTTCGATCTTGTCGGCGGCTCTGGAGTGCGGGTTCCTGCGGGCGCTCACTCTGAGTGCATCTGCGCGAATACCATCCGGCCCATGACCGTCTGGAGAACGCGCGTGACCATTACATCCAGCTCGGCATCCACGAAGCGAGCGCCGCCTTCGATCACCACCATCGTGCCATCGTCGAGGTAGCCGACTCCCTGACCCTGTTCCTTGCCCTCCGTGATGACCTTGATTCGAAGCGAGTCGCCGGGCAGCAAGGCGGGCTTGAGGGCATTAGCCAGCGAGTTGATGTTCAGGACGCGGATCGACTGCAGGTCCGCGACGCGGTTCAGGTTGAAGTCGTTGGTGAGAATCGCGGCGCCTCGAGCGCGGGCCATGGCCACGAGCTTGCCGTCGACGTCCCCTGCCTCAAGCGGATCGTCGGTCACGATCTCGACCGGGGTTGGGCCGTCCTTCTGGAGGCGGTTCAGGATCTCGAGGCCACGCCGCCCCCGTCCTCGCCGCTGCGCGTCGGAGCTGTCGGCGATCCGTTGCAGCTCGTCGAGGACGAAATGCGGGATGACAAGCTTGTGATAGAGGAAACCCGAATCGACGATGTCGGCGATTCGGCCGTCGATGATGGCGCTCGTATCGACTACGACCTCCGCCTGGCCACCCTGGCTCCCACCCGGGGCCGTGCTCTCGCCACGGAGCAGCCCCGCCGCCTGAGCGGCGGCTACGAGATCCTCGCGTTTGGCCACCGTGAGTCCGACCATGCCGAGCCCAAAGCAGATAGAAACGCCGATCGGCAGGTATGTTCCGAATGGACCGGGCAGAGCCGCCAGGGGAAGACCGAGCAGAAGGGCTATCAACAGACCGAGCAGCAGCCCCACGACTGAGGCCACGAACTCGGCGGTGGACATCGCCTGGATTTCGCGGATCAGCCGACCCGCCGGGACCACGGTCAGATAGGGCAACAGCAGGAAGCCGACCGAGATCCATGCCAGAACCCAGACGATGATGATCAGGGTCGGAGAGCCGGTGTTGTCGAACAGATGCTCCTCGGTCAAAACGAACGTCAGACCGACGAGCGCGCCGAGAGCCGCTCCAAGCAGCCGAATGATGCGGACCACGTTGCTCGCCTCGAGGGCTACCGAGAGGCCGGGATGATGGATAAGAACGATGAATGGCGCTCCGGTGTGGTCAGCCTAGCATCGCACCCGCGCGACCGCCAGTGTCCGCCTTTCCGCAGGTCCTCCCGGAAGCGCGCGCCGGGTCTATTCCTGACCGACCTTGACCGCCACCTCGCGGGCTGCGTCGAGAGCGCGACCGATCGCCTCGCGCAGGTTCGCGACCGCCACGACCTCCATGCCATTGACCTGCGGCGCGTCTCCACGGCGCGATCTTGGGACGATCGCCACCCGGAAGCCGAGCCTGGCAGCCTCACGCAGCCGCCGCTCCAGCCCGGGCACGGGCCGCAACTCGCCAAGCAGCCCAACCTCGCCGATGGCGATGAGGTCGGGCGGAACCGGCTTGTCGCGCAGGGACGATGTCAGGGCCAGCGCGAGCGGCAGGTCCAGCCCGGGATCGGCGAGGTCAAGTCCGCCGGCCAGGTTCGCGTATACGTCGTGACTGCCCAGGCCGACACCGGCTCGTCGCCCGAGCACCGCGATAAGGAGCGCGAGCCGGTTCGTATCGATGCCCGAGGCAGTGCGTCGCGGGCTGCCGTAGCTGCCCGGCGCGACGAGACCCTGCACCTCGACCATCAACGGTCGCGACCCTTCCAGTGTGGCGCCCACGACGCTGCCTGGGGCGTGCTCGTCCGCGCCGGCAAGGAAGGCCCGTCCCGGATCGGCGACCTCAGCCAGACCGTGCTCCGCCATCTCGAAGACGCCGATTTCCTCCGTGGATCCGAAGCGGTTCTTCGTTGCGCGCAGCAGCCGAAGCGTCGCGGTCCGCTCCCCTTCCAGGCTCAGAACCGCGTCGACGAGATGCTCGAGTGTCTTGGGTCCCGCCAGCGTCCCGTCCTTGGTTACGTGGCCGACGACGATGACCGCGATGCCGTCCCCTTTGGCGATCTCCATCAGTCGCAGCGCCGCCTCACGCACCTGGCCAACGGATCCTGCCGGCCCCTCGAGCTCCTCAACTGTCACGGTCTGGATCGAATCGACTACCAATACGCCCGGCCGGCTCTCGCGCGCGAGTGCCGCAATCCGGCCTACTTCATTGACCGCCACTACTCGGATGCGCTCGCCGGCCGGCCCCTCGAGAAGCCCCAGCCGGCCGGCTCGCAGGCGCACCTGGCCTGCCGATTCCTCGCCCGTTGCATAGAGAACGTCGCCCGCGGTCACAGTCAGGCCCGCGGCCGCCTGCAGAAGCAGAGTGGATTTGCCGATCCCAGGCTCACCGCCGAGCAGCACGACCGATCCCGGCACCAGCCCTCCACCCAGGACTCGGTCCATCTCGGAGATGCCTGTGGGAGTGCGGACGGGTTCCGCTTCACGAAGGCCGGCCAGAGACTGCGGAGCCGCGCCCGCCCCCGGCCCGGCCCCGGCACGTGGCGCGCGGGATTTGTGGTCGGGTTCGTGGACCAGCGTCTCGACCAGGGTGTTCCAGGCGCCGCAGGTCCGGCACTGGCCTTCCCAGCGGAGATGCGCGGCGCCACACGCCTGGCAGATATACCGGCTTTGCTGGCGCGCCAACCCCTCGACCTCGCCTAGGGCGCGACTTCGACGGGCTGCTTCTCTTCCGCGATGCTGATGTCCAGACCCGCCTCGGAGCTCTTGTCCACCACGATGGTCATGCCGGCCTTGTACTTGCCGAGCAATAGCTGCTCCGCGAGCACGTCCTCGACCATGTTCTGGATGACTCTGCGCAGCGGCCTGGCTCCGTACGCCACGTCATAGCCGATCTTGATGATGTGGTCCTTCGCCGCCTGCGTGACCTCGAGCGCCATGCCCTGTGCCTTGAGTTGCTCGCGCACGCGAGCGAGCATCAGGTCAACGATCTGGCGAATCTCGTCCACTGTCAGGGACCGGAACACGACGGTCGCGTCGAGGCGGTTCAAGAACTCGGGGCGGAAGGTCTGCTTCAGCTCGTTCTGGACCTTGTCGCGCATCAATTCGTAGCTGGCCGTGGCCCGCTGCTCGTCGGTGTCTCCCTGGACGCGGAAGCCCAACGACGAGTTGGTCTGGAGCTGCCTGGCGCCGAGGTTCGAAGTCATGATGATGATGCAGTTGCGGAAGTCGACCCGGCGGCCCTTGGCATCGGACAGGTGCCCGTCCTCGAGGAT
>PMBR01000098.1 GCA_003152995.1 Chloroflexota bacterium
AGCAGCGACTTCGGCACGAACAGCGGAAAGTAGACGTTGCTGTGGCCGGTTCTCTTGATGTGGCCGTCGAGTTCGGCCTGCATCGATTCCCAGATGGCGTACCCGTATGGCCGGATGATCATGCAGCCGCGAACCGGCGAGTAGTCGGCCAGTTCCGCCTTCAGGACCACGTCGTTGTACCAGCCTGGGAAATCGTCGGACTGGCGCGCGATGCTGGTGACGAAACCTTCCTTGGGCACGCTTATCACTCCTCCGGGCGATCCGACCTGTGCTATTCGCGCAATCGTACCGCCTGAGCGTTGCCGTGGACGACGGCGACGGCGTTGGTAGTGGTCGCAGCGCCGAAGCCGACCGCACATCGACCTGCTTGCTTGAGCCTCTGCCGGGTCGCGCAGGCCGCAACGCAGAGCGCTCCCCGGGTCGCCCGGCGTACTGAGAGTGCAACCCGCCGCTGGAGATCACCGATGAGCAGACTCAAGTCCACGATCACATGGGCGCGAACGCATGCCGGTTGGCTTGCCGTTGCCGCGCTGCCGGTGATCCTCGCCGCCTGCAACAACAGCGGTAGTGGAACCGGCTACTGAGCATGCACAGGGTCGTGGGAAGTCCCGAGCCAGACTCCGGCGCGATCGCACACCGAAAGAGATAGCTGCGAGGGGGCGCGGCGACGTTTGACGGCTGGTTGTAGAGACGGCCGCCGTCCCGACCGAGGATCGCGTCGTCGGGGCCAAAACAGAGGGGAGTCGCGCGGGTACCATCCGAACACCGCTCGAGCGGCTATTGGCCGATGACCACCGAGGGAGGTCGATGACTCACCGTCCCGAACTGGATGGCCTGCGCGGCGTGGCGATCCTCGTCGTCCTCGGCGCGCACACGGGCATACCCGGGTTCGCGGACGGCGGCGGCGGGGCAGGCGTAACCCTGTTCTTCGTCCTGTCGGGCTATCTCATCACCTCGCTGCTGCTGGCCGAGAAGGCCAGGGCGGGGCGGGTTGACTTTCGCGCGTTCTACGTTCGGCGGGCACTCCGGCTGTTCCCCGCTCTGGTAGCCGTACTCATCGTTACGGCCGTCCTTCTGGTGGTCGGCCTCGTCCCGCTGGAGGCGAGAGTTGGCACCGACTACGGCATCGTCTTTGTCGGCGTGATTTTCTACGTCGCCAACTGGGTGGCCGTGGCCGGCCATTCGATCGGCATGCTCGGCCACACGTGGTCGCTCGCGGTCGAGGAGCAGTTCTACATCCTCTGGCCGGCGCTCCTGCTGGCCGGCTTGCGCCTCGGCCGCTCACGTCTGGCCCTGATTGTTCTCCTGCTGATCTTCCTCGACACCCCGTACAGGCTTCTGCTCGACCTGAACGGTGGCTTCATGCACGTCTTCGTCGGCACGGACACGCGCGGCGACGCGCTGTTGCTCGGCTGCGTTCTAGCCCTCCTGGAGATTCGCTGGCACTCGGCCGTGGGCTGGGTAGGCCTCGTCGGGATCGGCGTCCTGGCGGCCGTCTGGCCCGGGGACCCAGGGCTCGGCGCCCAGATCCTGTACATCCCGGCGGCGGCGATCGTGAGCACACTTGCCGTCGCGGGGTGTCCGCTCGTGCTGGCCTGGCGGCCACTCGCATTCATCGGCAAGATCAGTTACGGGCTGTACCTCTGGCACGGCCTGGTCATCTGGTGGCACCTGCCCTGGCCCGTGGCGGCGTCGCTGTCGATCGCCATCGCGTGCGTGTCGTACTTCGTCCTCGAGAAGCGCTTCCTCCGGCTCAAGGATCGCTTCGGCCGAGCCCGATCCCTCCCGACCTCGGCTCCGGCTCAGGAGTCGCAGACAGCTCGGCCGGCGTAGGCGACCGCTCCGGGTGACGGGCTAGGTGGCGGCGACCGGCATCGGGAAGCGCCGCTCCACGTAGGCGTCGAGGATCGCCTTGAACTCGTCGACGATGTGGTCGCCGCGGAGCGTACGGTCGAGTGCACCGTCGATGAAGACCGGCGCCACCGGNNTTGACGACGCAGCCCATGACCGCCACTCGCAGTTCCTCCACTCCGGGATGCCGCTCGCGCCACGCCGGCATCTGCTCGCGAAGGTAGACCTGGATGTCGCGGGCCAATTCCTGGAAGTAGGTGCTGGTCGTGCGGCCGCAGCCCGGGCACGAGGAAACCTGCGGCATGAACGACCGGAGCCCGAGCGACTGGAGGACCTGCTGTGCGACAGCAACCTCTTCGGTGCGATCGCCGCCGGGCTCGGGTGTGATCGAGACGCGGATCGTGTCGCCGATCCCCTCGGCCAGCAGCAGCGACAGCCCCGCCGTCGATGCCACGATCCCCTTCATCCCCATTCCCGCCTCGGTCAGGCCCAGGTGCAGGGCGTAGTCGCCGCGCAGGGCCAGCCTCCGGTAGACCTCCACCAGATCGCGGACGCCCGACACCTTGGCCGAAAGGATGATTCGATCGTGGGCCAGGCCGGTCGCCTCCGCCAGCTCGGCCGATCGGAGGGCGCTCTCGACCATCGCTTCGATCATGACGTCGCGGGCATCCTTGGGCTCCGGGAGACGCGCATTCGCGTCCATCATCGCGGCCAGGACCGCCTGGTCCAACGAGCCCCAGTTGACTCCGATCCGAACCGGCTTGCCGTTCTCGATCGCCACGCGGACGATCTCGGCGAAATGGTTGTCGTGACGATGACCGGAGCCGACGTTCCCGGGATTGATGCGGTACTTGGCAAGCGAGCGGGCCGCCTCGGGGTAGTCGCGGAGCAGCTTGTGGCCGTTGTAGTGGAAGTCGCCCACGACCGGCACCGCGACGCCGAGGCCCCGAACCTTCCGAACGATCTCCGGGACCGCGGCCGCCGCCGCCTCGTTGTTGACCGTGATTCGAACCAGCTCGGAGCCGGCGTGGGCGAGCCTTGCGACCTGGGTTGCCGTGGCATCAGCGTCTGCCGTGTCGGTGTTCGTCATCGACTGGACAACGATCGGATGATCGCCGCCGACGATCACGCCATCTATGTCGACGGCCACGGAACGTCGCCTCGCCCCGAAACCGCTCTCGCCCATCGCGCTAACCGCCCGCGCGAATCAGGTCGAAGTAGCTGATCCACACCAGGAATATCATCAGGAACCCGAAGCCGACCAGGTACGTCGCCGACTCGAACGCGCTGACGCCTCGCATGCCGAACACGCGCTTGATGACCATGATCGCCATCTTGCCACCGTCGAACGGCGGGATCGGCAGGACGTTGATGAGCGCCAGGTTCGCCGATAGCACCGCCGCCAGAAGGAGAAGCAGCATCGGCCCGTTGACCGTCAGGACGTTGCCCACGTCCTGGGCGATGCCGACCGGACCCTGGATGCCCTGGGGCGCCTGCGTCGGATGGCTTGCGACCTGATTGACCATGTCCGCCAGGCCGGCGGCGACCAGGGTGAGGGCCTTGCCCGTAGACGTCAAGGAAGTGCCTACCGCATCGATGGGATTCCCCTGCGCGTAGGCGATGTTGTAGTCGAGGATCACGCCCAGAGCGCCCTTGTGTTGAGCGTCCGGCTGGCGCAGCTGAACGTCGAGCGTCCGTGTCTGGCCGTTGGACCCCTGGATCTGCAACCTCACCAGCTGGCCGGCGCGGGAGGAGAGATATGTGGCAAATTGGCCACGCGGATCCGAGCCAAGGTCAATCCAGGAATAGGTCCGGCCGTCCACAGAAACGATTTGATCGCCGGTCTGTAAACCGGCCAGCTGCGCGGGCGACGACGAGTCGGCGAAACCGGCGATCGTCGGTCTCGCCACCGGGTTGGCCAGCCAGGCGACCAGGAAGAACAGGACGACGGCCAGGGCGAGATTCATCGCCACGCCGGCAACCAGCACCAGGAGCTGCTTGCGGAGCGACGAGTTGACGAATGCGCGTGGGTCGTCCGAGTTCGTTTCTTCCCCTTCGAGGCGCACGAAGCCACCGATCGGCAGGTAGTTCAAGGTGTAGATCGTCTCGCCGTCGTCGTGCAGGATTTTCGCCCGTGGCGGGAAACCAAGCCCGAATTCGATGACCCTCATGCCGGAGAGTCGGGCAGTCACGAAATGGCCGGTCTCATGGACGAGCACCAGCAGCCCAAGAATGAGCAGGGTCGCACCGACGCCCATTACCCAGAACAGGATCCCGCCGATCGTCACTGTGCAATCTCCGCAAAGGCTCGAACTCGAGCGTCCAACTCAATCAGCTCCTCAAGCCCGGGCTCGCCTGGCTCGCCTGCGCCGAACTTCTCCACTGCCGCCCCCAGGACTCGCGGAATGCCGCCGAAATCCAATGTCCCGCCGAGGAAGCGAGCGACGGCGACCTCATCGGCAGAGATCAGCGCCGCGCTCGCCCGGGGTCCTGCCATACCCGCCTCTCGAGCGATGCGCAGGGCCGGGAAGCGCTTCTCATCGGGGGCGCGGAAGTCCAGCCTGCCGGCGGCGATGAGATCCGCCGCTGCCGCCGGCGACGGCCGTCGGGCCGGATATGTGAGGGCGTATTGGATGGGGAGTCGCATATCCGGCGTCCCGAGCTGGGCCTTGATCGAGCCATCCACGAACTGCACGGCAGAGTGAACGACGCTCTGAGGATGGATGACGACCGAGATGGCCGAGAAGGGCACATCGTACAGCCAGCGTGCTTCGATGATTTCCAGCCCCTTGTTGGCGAGCGTAGCCGAGTCGATCGTGATCTTGGCGCCCATCCGCCAGGTTGGGTGCTGCAGGGCACGTTCGGGCGTGACCGTCGCGAGGTCCGCGACAGGCGCGTCCAGGAACGGGCCTCCGGACGCGGTCAGGAGCAGCCGGGCGATCGAACGGTGCTCCTCGCCGACCAGGCACTGCCATATCGCCGAGTGCTCCGAGTCGATCGGCCGAAGCCAGCCGAGCGCGCTCGCCAGCGGATCGACGGTGGCGCCCTCAGCCGCTGAACCGGTGGCTCGATGGGCGATTCTGGCATCCGCCAGCCCGCGCGCGAGCGGCATCACCAGGTGCCCGCCCGCTACGAGCGTCTCCTTGTTCGCAGTGGCGACGATCTTGCCCGCCCGCAAGGCAGCGATCACGGAACGCAGCGCGACCAGGCCGCCGGTCGCGACCAGCACCAGATCGACGTCTTCCCGAGCCACGATCTCCTCGAGAGCGCCGTCGCCCGCGGCACGGGCAACTCCCCGAGGCAGGTCGAGACGCGCCACGGCGCCTTCGTCGGCAAGCGCAACCACTCGCGGAAGGAAACGCCGTGCCTGCTCCTCGATCAGCGCCGCCTGCGAGCCGGTGGCCAACGCCACGATGGTGAAGGCATCTGGCATGTCGCCGAGCACCTCGGCTGCCTGACGACCGATCGAACCGCCCGACCCAAGCAAGGCAACGCGCACGGGCGAGGCTCCGTTCATGGGGCCGCTGCCGGCGCGGCGCGACAGATCAGGGCACCGGAGCGGCCGCTCCCCTCCCCCGCCGGGCCGCCCGCGATCTCAGCGAACCAGCGCGGCGACATAGAGGGCGGCGACTGGCGCCGCAAAGATGAAGGAGTCCACGCGGTCAAGTATCCCGCCGTGGCCCGGAATCAGCGCGCTGGAGTCTTTGGCGCCCGCGGAGCGCTTCAGCATCGACTCGGCCAGGTCCCCGGCCTGCGCCGCAAGCCCGACCAGCGGACCCAGGGCGAGCCCAAGGACGGGCGGCTGACCCAGGGCCCAGAAGCCGGCGACCGCCACAGCCGTGCAGGCGACCAGCCCCCCGAACAGGCCCCAGTAGCTTTTCGAGGGGGAGATGTGGGCCAGGAACTTGCGCTTGCCCAGGGCGATCCCGACCAGGTAGGCCCCCGTGTCGAACGCCCACACGAGCAGGATGACGAGCAGGATCCAACCGCGCTGCCCGCCGAGCTGCGCCGCCGGCGCAGACGCGGCAACGGCCGGAGCCGCCAGGCCCAGCCGGACCAGAGCGGCCAGCAGCCCAACGTATACGGCACCGAAAGCGGTCGCCATCCAGGCCGCGAAGCCGACCTTCGTGTCCTTCTCCGAGAAGGCCGCGATCCCCGCGGCCACGACCGCCGCAGCGATCAATAGATCGCCGTACCCCGACAGCCACGACGGCGATGCCACGTCCGCGGCCACCGCCAGCGCGCCGGCGATCACGAGCCACGGCACGGCGGGGTAACCGGCGCCGCGCAGAAGCCGGGCCGTCTCCCACGCCGCGACCGCGACGAAGGCCGCGATCAGGGCTCCGAACCAAGGCTCGCCAAGGACAAGCACGATCAGGAGCAGCGGAACGAATACGAGCGCGCTCAGCGCCCTCTGCCGCATCCCCTCCGCCTCCCTATCGCCCGAACCGGCGCTGCCGGCTGGCGAACTCGGCAAGGGCCGCGTCCAGTTCCGCCGGCCCAAAGTCGGGCCAGAGCGTCGGCGTGAAGATGATCTCGGCGTAGGCCGACTGCCAGATCAGGAAGTTGGAGAGGCGTTCGTCGCCACCCGTTCTGATGACCAGGTCCGGGTCCGGCAAACCGGCCGTGTACATTGCCGCGGCAAGCACGTCCTCGTCGATCTCGTCGGGTCGGAGGCCCTGCGCTACCACCTTGCGGGCCGCGTCCACCAGCTCCGTCCGGCCCGAGTAGTTGAAGGCGATGTTGAGCTGCAGCCGCTCTCCGCCGATCGTGGCATCGAGCGCCTCCTGGAGAGAAGCCCTCGTCTCCGGCGGAAGCTCTTCCAACCTCCCCAGCAGTCGAACGCGGGCGCCCTGCGCGACCAGCTCGGCCGTCTCGTTGCGCACCACTTTCTCGAGCAACATGAAGAGCCCGCCCACCTCTTCGTCGGAACGCGCCCAGTTCTCGCGGCTGAACGCATAGAGCGAGAGCACCTCGATCCCGCGGCGAACGGCGTGGCGGATGATCCCGCGGATCCCCTCGACGCCGGCGGCGTGGCCTTCCATCTCGCTCAGCCCGCGACCACGAGCCCATCGCCTGTTGCCGTCCATGATGATCGCGACGTGGCGGGGCAACTCGTCCGGCGCCATCTGGGTCGCGTCCGGAGAACCTGCTCCCGGCTCCAGGACCGCCTCTTTCGACAGTTCCGTGCCGGCCGGTTCCGTCGGAGCCTGGCGTTCCCGGTGCACGATCGACGGAGAGTCGGTCGGCCGGTCGATCGGACGGGCCACTTAGACCTCCAGGACCTCCTGCTCCTTGGCCGCGCCGACGCGATCGACGTCTGCGACGTGCTTGTCCGTGATGCGCTGCAGGTTCTCGTGCTCGCGCCGGCCCTCGTCCGCGCCGATCGTGCCGTCGTGCTCTTCCTTCTTGAGCTGGTCGCCCGCCTCACGACGCAGGTTGCGGATCTCCACCCGCGCCTCTTCCATGCGCTTGTGGACCTGCTTCACCAGGTCGCGGCGACGTTCCTCGGTGAGTTGCGGAATGTTCAGCCGAATGACGACGCCGTCACTGTTGGGAACCAGGCCGATGTCGCTCTTGAGGATCGCCTTCTCGATGGCCTGGATGGCATTTCGATCCCAGGGCTGAATCACGATCTGGTGCGACTCCGGCACGTTGATCCCCGCGATCTGGTTGAGTGCCGTAGGCGTGCCGTAGTAGTCGACCACGAGCCGTTCCACGATCGACGTCGAGGCGCGACCCGTGCGAACCCCTTGCAGATCGCGCTCGAGAACCTCCACCGCGCGCACCATCTTGTGTTCGGTGCCGGTCAACGTCTCGCTGCTCATGCGGGGCTGCCTCCGGTGATCAGGGTGCCGACGGTCTCGCCCACGGCCACCCGCGTGATGTTCTGGGGCTTGTTGAGATCGAACACAATGATCGGAGTGTCATTCTCCATGCACAACGAGACGGCCGTGGCGTCGAGAACGCGCAGCCGCTGTGCCAGCACCTGTGAGTAAGTGAGTCGCTCGTATCGAATGGCGTTCGGATTCGTAACCGGGTCCGAGTCGTAGACCCCGTCGACCTTGGTCGCCTTGAGGATTATCTCGGCCCCGATTTCGACGGCCCGGAGCGCAGCGGCAGTGTCCGTCGTGAAGTACGGGTTGCCGGTCCCGGCGGCCAGGATGATGACCCGCCCCTTTTCGAGATGGCGGACGGCGCGGCGGCGAATGTACGGCTCCGCGACCTCGTTCATCCCGATGGCGCTCATGACCCGCGTCTGCACGCCGGCCTTCTCCAGGGCGTCCTGGAGTGCCAGGGCATTCATGACCGTGGCCAGCATGCCGATGTAGTCGCCCGTGGCGCGGTCCATACCTTTGGCCGCCGCCGCAAGGCCGCGAAAGATGTTCCCGCCGCCGACAACGATGCCGATCTGGACACCGAGCCCGTGGACCTCGGCGACCTGGGCCGCGATGAATGCGCAGAAGTTCGGATCGACGCCGTATTGGCGAGTCCCGAGCAGGGCCTCTCCGGACAGCTTCAGCAGGATCCGACGATAGCGCGGCCGAGTGGCGCTGCCCTCGACAGAGTCGACGGCAACCTCACCGGCGGACGTGGCCCCGGACGCTTTGGCTTCGCTCAAATCTCCTCCCCGAGCTCGAAGCGCACGAACCGGCGGACCTTGATGTTCTCGCCGGTCTTCGCGATGGCCTCCACGATGAGTTGGCCGACGGTCCGATCCTGGTCGCGGAAGGGCTGCTCCACGAGGACGACCTCGCTGAACCACTTCTTGAGCTGGCCTTCGACGATCTGCGCCCGCACGCCTTCGGGCTTGGCGGCGACCGTGTCGGATGCCAGCAGCTCGGCGCGCTTGGCCTCGAGTTCGGCCGCCGGGATCGCCTCGACGGTCGTGTAGACCGGGCGCAGGCCGGCCACCTGGATCGCCAGGTCGCGAACCAGGCGCTGGAACTCATCCGTGCGCGCCACGAAGTCGGTCTCGCAGTTGACCTCGATGAGGACGCCGATCTTCCCGCCGGTGTGGATGTAGCTGGCTATCTGGCCTTCTTTGGCCTCTCGGCCGGCGCGCTTGGCGGCGGCTGCCTGGCCGCGTTCCTTGAGAATACCGGCTGCCTTTTCGAGGTCGCCGCCGGTCTCCTCGAGAGCGCGCTTGCACTCCATGACGCCTGCACCGGTTTGCTCGCGGAGGGTCTTGACGGTCTCCGCAGTGATGGTCGCCATCGTGTTCTAGTGTCTCCTGTCGTCTGCGCCTGTGCGGCCGCTGAGCGCTTCGGCTGCCGCCGCCAGGCGAATGAAATCGTTCGGTCAGTGAGCGCGGGGAGTCTCTTCGCGGGCTCGGATCGGCTCTTCGCGCGGGCGAACCGGCGCTTCGTGAACTCGGGGCGCACTTTCGCCCTCGGCATCACGCGGGTGAGAGGGAACGACACGCGCACCCGGAAGAAGGACTTCCTCCTCGTCCACGTCGGGCTCGAATGTGAGTGCCGCGCCGCCGGCCAGAGCCGCAACGAGCTCGTCGGAGGGGGTCTCTTCGAGAACGGGCTCGACCGCCACCTCGGGCGCCTCGATCTCGGCCGTTGCGCGGGCACCGCGATCGCGCTGACCTTCGATGCACGCGTCGGCAACGAGCGAGCAGAGCAGCCGGATGGCGCGGATCGCGTCGTCGTTGGCGGGGATGATGTAGTCGAGCTCGTCAGGATCGACGTTCGTGTCCCCGGTGCCGATGATCGGGAGTTCCAGCTTGCGCGATTCCGTGACGGCAATGCGCTCACGATGCGGGTCGACGATGAAGACCATGCCCGGCAGGCGCTTCATCTTGCGGATGCCACCGAAGTGGTCGCGGAGGTGATCCATCTCCTCGACGAGCTTGGCGACTTCCTTCTTGGTCAGCCGCTCGAAGTCGCCGTTTGCCTGGCGCGCCTCGAGTTGATCCAGGAGCGCGATGCGCTTCCTGATCGTGATGAAGTTGGTCATCATGCCGCCCAGCCAGCGTCGATTGACGTACGGCTGGCCGGCGCGAATCGCCTCCTGAGAGACGGGCTCCTGGGCCTGCTTCTTGGTCCCGATGAAGAGAACGCTATCGCCGCGGGCGACCGTCTCGCGAGCTGCGGCGAGGGCGAGGTCCAGCCGCTTGACGGTCTGGGCGAGGTCGATGATGTGGATCCCGTTGCGCTCCGCGAATATGAACGGGCGCATCTTGGGATTCCAGCGACGGGTCTGATGGCCGAAGTGGATCCCGGCCTCCAGCAGCTGTCGCATCGAAACGGACGGCATGAACTGGCCTCCTGCGGTTAATTCCTCCGCAGCGCTCCTGTCGGGAACCGGTCCGCTGATCGCGGCTCCGGCACCGCCCCGACACGGCATTCTGCGTGTGATCTCCGCGTCGGGCGCCCGAAGGCGGACACAACACGGGGGCCTTCGCGACGCGACGACCGGCGGGGAGTGTAGCACAGCGGCTGTGCGTTACGACCCGCCGGGCGATCAGTCCGTCAATGCGTTCCGATAGAGGCGCACCATCGGGCGGCCGCCGGCGCCGGGTTCGACGACCGCCAGGTCCAGGGCCACCGCGAGCCGTGGCAGTTCGTCGCCTCCAGGCAGGCGCCCTTGCTCGAGCAGGCGCGCGACGCCGGCCCTGAGGTGGGCCCGCTTTCGGTGGTCGAACGTCTCTTCCGCCAGGCCGAACTCCCGGGAGCGCCGCCAGCGAACTTCCACGACGACGAGCCTCGGTGGCGGCCCCGGATCGACCGCGATGATGTCCAGCTCGCTGCGGCCGCAGTGGACGTTGCGCGCCAGGATGCGCCATCCCCGCGCGGCCAGGCGTTCCGCGACCTGGCTTTCGGCCGCATCGCCGGCCTTCTGTCGATCGGTGCGTTCGGCCACGTCTCCTCCGGCGAACCGTCAGTCGACCGGCTGCTCCACCTCGTGGCGCCCGGCCTCGTCTGCCTGCGCCCCGAGTTCATCCGCATCCACGGCGTCCGCCGGCGCATCGTCCCACAGGCCCATTTGCTCGCGATTACGGCAGGGTGCGAACGACAGCCGATGAATCGGCGTCAATCCCAGGGCGGCCAGCCCGGCGCGATGCTCCGGCGCGGCATAGCCCTTGTTGCGGGCCAGGTCGTAGCCGGGGTAGCGCGCATCCATCTCGACCATGAGCCGGTCGCGCGCCACCTTGGCGATAACCGAGGCCGCCGCGACTGACGCGCACAGACGGTCCGCTGAGACGAGCACACGCTGGTGGATCCTGATCTCCGGCAGCGACACGGCATCGAGCAGCAGAGCATCGGGCCGGATCGGGAGGCGTGCGGCGGCGAGCGTGCTGGCCAGAAGAGTCGCCTGGAGAATGTTGATGCGGTCGATCAGCTCGGGGCCGACGAAGGCGATCGACCAGGCGACCGCCCGGGCGCGGATCTCCACATCGAGGCGCGCCCGATCCTCCGGCTTGAGCATCTTGGAGTCGCGCAGGCCGCGCGGCTTCCAGTTGGGCGGCAGGATCACCGCGGCCGCGGTCACGGGGCCGGCCAGACAGCCCCTGCCGACTTCATCGATGCCGGCAACGTGGCGGTACCCGCGGGACCAGAGAATTTGCTCCTCGGCGAAGTCCGGGTCGAGGCGCTCGCGGTGCCAGAGCGCGACCTCGAAGCGGCCGCCCGGAGCCCCCGGAGCGAATATAGAGGGACCCCGTCGCGTCGCCGATGACGAGCGGCCGGGGTCCTCGATCAGGTAGCTGGAGCGTCGGGCGCCGGGCATCTGCTGGCTCCCGAGCCCGTCTAGCTCTTGACGCGGCGCTCGCGCAGGGTGGCCGCCTTGCCGACCCGCTTGCGCAGGAAGTACAGCTGGGCGCGGCGCGCCTGGCCGTGGCGAACGACCTCGATCTTGTCGATGCGGGGGCTGTNNCGCTCCACGCCGACGCCGCTGGCGATGCGCCGAACGGTGATCGAACGCTGGATGCCGCCGCCGCGAAGGCGCATCACGGTGCCCTCGAAGACCTGGATGCGCTCGCGAGTGCCTTCGACGACACGGGCGTTGACGCGCACGGTATCGCCGGAGGCGAGTTCCGGAAGGTCCGTCCGGATCTGGTCCTGGACTATCTCGTCGAGCACGTTCACGGCGTTCCCTACTCTTCGTCAAGCGGCGCGAGCGGCGCGGCTGCGCACAGTGGCCGATATTGCCCGCAGCCCGGCTGCGATGAAGGCAGATGAAATGAGGCCGCCTGCGCGGCCGACGGCGAAGGATAGCACAACCGAGCCCTCAGCTCAGAGCGTCAGCTCAGAGCATCGCCCCCGGGCGGAGGGAGAACACCAGCCCACGTCCACGCCGGCGATCCCGGCGCCGGCCACGTGGCGCCGAGCCTAGACCTCCCGGTCTCCCTGGTCGGTCGCCGTACCCCTCCAGCCGCCTTCCCGACCGTCGGCGGCGGCGACGCTCTCCTCGTGGCTCACCTCGGAAAGCAGCCTGGCTTCCTCGAGCGTCATCGGCCGGTCCTCGAGCAACTCCGGTCGGCGGCGCCAGGTGCGGCGCAGCGACTCCTTGAGGCGCCACTTGCGGACGGCCTCGTGATGGCCGCTGGTCAGAACTGCCGGCACGGTCACGTCCCGAAACACGGGGGGACGGGTGTATTGCGGATACTCCAGCAGACCGGCGGTGAACGATTCCTCGGCCGTGGACTCTGCATCGATGGCGCCGGGCAGGAGTCGCAGGATCGTGTCCACGACCACGAGCGCGGGGATCTCACCGCCGGACAGCACGTAGTCGCCGATCGACAGCTCCAGGTCCACCAGGGAGCGGATCCGCTCGTCCACGCCCTCGTAGCGTGGGCACACGAGAATCAGGTGCGGCCGCTCGGCGAGAACGTGAGCACGGGCCTGTGCGAACACTTCGCCGCCCGGGTCGAGCAGGATGACCGTGCTGTCGGGCCGGCGCAGCTCGTCGAGGGCCGCGGCCACCGGCTCGGGGCGAAGGACCATCCCCGCTCCCCCGCCGTATGTGTAGTCGTCGACGGACTTGTGGCGGCCCAGGCCCCAGTGGCGCATGTCGTGGATACGAATCTGGGCCAGGCCGCGCGCCTGAACGCGCCCCGGGATGCTTTCGGCAAGTGGACCCTGCAGCATTGCCGGGAAGAGGGTCAGCAGCTCGATCTCCAGCGGCCGGCGCGCCGGTTTGTCCGCGGCGTCCGCGCCCACCGCGACCTCGGAGTCGTCTCCGTCTGGCGACGAATCCTCGCGCGCCGGAGCGGCCGTCATAGGCTCAGACGTCGGATCGGGCTCCATCACGCTTCCGGCTCCGGCCGGCCGGTGCCGGCTTCGGCGGCCTCGGGCACGTCCGTATCCGCAGTTTCGGCCGTGCCGACGTCATCGCCGCGTAGACCGAGCGCCTCGCCGTCTACGACAATCTCCCCGCGGGCAGGGGCGAAGATCCGCACGATCGAGCGCACGATGGGCACGTCGATCTCTCCGGCGGGACCCGAGACGACCATCACCTCGGCGCCGCCGGCTCGGTAGATGTCCACTACCTTCCCGAGGACGCTGCCGTCGACATCCGCCACGGACACGCCGACGATCTGATGCCAGTAGAACTCGCCGCGCGGCAGCTCCTCACCAGGAGCCACCACCGCTTCGAGGTAAACATCGCGCAGTGCCTCCGCCGCGGTCCGGTCCGCCACTTCGGCGAATCGAACGCGCCAGCCAAGGTTGTCGGGTGCCGACTCGGCCACCGTCAACGACTTGTCGGTGCCCTCGACGAAGAGCGACTTGCCGACGGCAAATCGCTCTTCTGCCCGATCCGTCAGCGACTCCAGTCGCATCGTCCCGCGCAGGCCGTGGAAGCCCCGGACCCGGGCTACCACGAGCCTCTCACCGACGGTCACGGCCGGTGGCTCAGCTGATCTCCAGCGACACGATTTCGCCGTCGCGAGCGGACATCACTTTGAGCAGAGTGCGCAACGCCTTGGCGACGCTGCCGTTGCGGCCGATCACCTTGCCCATGTCCTCTTCCGCGACATGAAGCTCGATAACGGTCCCGTCCGGGCCGGTGTGGACTTCAACCTGAACGGCGTCGGGGTCGTCCACGAGGTTGCGGGCGACGTACGCGACGAGATCCTGGGCTGCCATTGGCTACCTCTTGTTGTGGTGCCCTTTCGACCGGTAGCTGAACCCGGGCGGCTCGGCGCCGCCGGTCGGGCTGCGACTACTTGGCGACCGGGGCTGCCTTTCGCTCTACCTTCGGCAGGACGCCGGCGGCCTGGAGGAGGCGTGACATCGTGTCGGAGGGCTGGGCGCCCTTGGCGAGCCAGCTCTTGACCTTCTCGACGTCGACGACGAACTCGACCGGCTCGGTCCTGGGGTTGTAGTGGCCGATCGTCTCGATCGCCCGGCTGTCGCGAGCGTTTCGACTGTCGGTGACCACGATGCGGTAGGCGGGCTGCTTGGTGGCCCCGACGCGGGTGAGGCGGATTCGAACTGCCATGTGCGAGCTTGCTCCTCCTGATGCTGGCGACTCGTGCCGGCGACCTTACTTGGCCGTGACGACGAACCGCAGGGTAACCGTGCTGCCATCGATCGAGGCGAAGGCGGCGCCTCCGATGTGATCGACATAGGGCTTGACGTTGAGGTTGTAGGACGCCGCGCTTCCGGAGTACGTCTGACCGATCTCATCGGCGACGGCCGAAATGTTGAAGTAGCCGTACTCCGCGTTGGACTTGCCGGCGGCGGCCATCACCGACTGATAGACCGACTGGCTCGCAAGTGAGTCCGCGGTCGTGGTGTCGAGAACCGCCTTGACGAAGGCGTCTCCGTAGCCGGCGATGAGGAGATCGCCCTTGGTTGCGATGGCGAGGCTCGTCGCAGGCAGGCCCAGGCCGGCACCCGATGCGTCGACTAGAGTGATAGTCGCGCCTTTGTACGTCTCGTCGGTCTGGGTGATGCCAGAGCCGCCGATACCGGCAAGCGCGACCAGGTTCGTGATCATGGTCATCTTCGTGGTGGCGGTGGCGCTGTCCGTTGTCTTGACCACGAGCCCGCCGCCGTAGGTGGAGCCTGTCTTGGTCAGGACCACGTCAGCATCGCCGATCCAGTCGATGCCACCGACCTTCGATATCGCGTCCTGAACCTGTTTGATCGCGTCGGTCACAGTGGCTGCGGTGCTGGAGGCGGAAACTGCCTTCAGCTCGTCGTTGACGAACTTGCCGACCGAGTGAACCTCGAGCACGCCGATGGTCGAGCCGGGCAGCTGCGAAGCCACGACGGACTCGCTGTTACCGGGGCTCAGCGCGGCCTTGGTCTTGGGCATGGTCATCTCGACCGTCATATGGTCCGAATCGGCTCGAACAGAGCCGGCAATCCACGCCGGGATGTAGTCAGTCCCGAGCATCATGCCGGCCGACATCCCCGCGATGCCGTCGATCGAACTCATGGACGACAGCTCTTGCGAAACAAGGGCCTCAGAGTCGAGGTAGAACCGGGCGACGCTGTCGCCTGAGAACGAGCTCATCGCCTTCTGGTAGCCGGCGCTGTCCGCCAGCGAGCCCTTGGACGGCGCATCGAGGCCCGCCTTGACGGCGTCAACGGTGCCCAGAAGAAGGACCTTGTCAGTGAAAGCGTAGGCTGCCGTCGGGGCGTCGGGAGCCAATGGCCCAACGTAGAGCTTGGTGCCGGCATAGTCCTGGGCCGTGAACGTAACGCTGGTCTTGGCGACCTCGGAGGCTACCCAGGCCTCGCCCGCGGAGCGGTCCTTGAGACCCACGATGACGACCCCGTTCACGGAAGTAGAACTGGTCGAGGGCATCATGGGCATGCCCGAAGCGTCTGTCGGCAGCGCAATCGGAGACATCAAGGTCGGGGTCAGGGTGCCGGCGGCGCCAAGGCCGGTTATCGCGACCGAAAGCTCGCCGGTCGTCCAGCTCTTGAAGGCCGAGCTGTAGTTCAGATCCGGCGAGATCGCGCTTGTGATCCGGTTGAGGATGTCATCGAAGGCGCTGTCGAACTGGGCCCGATCAGCGAAACCGGGGAAGTGGCTCATGAAGTCGGCCAGCTTCTGATGCTGGTCGCCGGGTAGATCCGTGCGCAGGTCCACGAACATGAGCGTCGATTTGGGCGCGTTGCCGGCGGTGAGCGACTTGGCGGAACCGCCCGCGCCCGACAGGACGAACGCCCCGCCGACGGTGACGAGCGCCACGATCAGGACGACCCCCAGGGCGATGCCCCAGCGGAACTTGCCCGACCGGCTCCCCAATCTGACCGGACCCACGCCCGTTGCCCACGTTTCGCCGATGGGCTCGAGGCGACCCTCCGGCGCGCCCTGCGGCCCAAAATTCCCCATGGGATCCGGCCCGCCGGCCGGCTGCTGTGGCTGCTGCTGATACACGAGAAGCCTCCCTCTCAACCCTGTCCGAACATGCCGGGGATTCGCCGCGGGAATCGCCCGCCCGACATCTGCTTCATCATCTTCTGAAGCTCGGTGAATTGCTTGACCACCTGGTTCACGTCTTGCAGCCGGGTGCCCGAACCCTGAGCGATCCGGCGCCTGCGCGAACCGTTTAGGACGTTGGGGTCGCGCCGCTCCTGCGGCGTCATCGACCGAATGATTGCCTGGACGCGCTTGAGGTCGCCCCGGTCCACGGCGGCCTGGGCCTGCTTGGCCATGCCGCCCATGCCCGGGATCATTTCCATGAGCTGGCCCATCGGGCCCATCTTCTGGACCTGCTCCATCTGCTCGAGCATGTCTTCCAGTGTGAAGCTGTTCTTGCGCAGCTTCTCGGTCATGCGGGCGGTTTGCTTCTCGTCGTAGGTCTCCTGAGCCCGCTCAATGAGGGTGAGGACGTCGCCCATGCCGAGGATCCGGCCGGCCAGGCGGTCGGGGTGGAACGGCTCCAGGGCGTCGGTCTTCTCGCCGGTCCCCAGGAACTTGACGGGCAGGCCGGTCACGGCTGAGATGCTGAGCGCCGCGCCGCCGCGCGCGTCGCCGTCGATCTTGGTCAGGACCAGGCCCGTTACGGGGACGGCGGCGGCGAACGCCTCCGCCACGTGGACCGCTTCCTGGCCGGTCATAGCGTCGACGACGAGGAGCGTTTCGGCGGGCTTGATCGCGGCCGTGAGGTCGGCGATTTCCTTCATGAGAGGCTCGTCGACGGTCAGGCGGCCGGCGGTGTCGATGATGACGGTGTCGCGGACCTGCTTGCGAGCGGCCTCCAAGCCGCCCTGTGCGATGGCGAGGACAGTTGTGCCGGTCGCGGCGCGGAAGACGGGCACGTCAAGCGACTTCCCGAGGGTCTGCAGCTGATCGGCTGCGGCGGGGCGATAAGGGTCCGCGGCGACCATGATCGGCCGGCGGCCCTGCTTGACCATGAGGCGGGCGAGCTTGGCGGCGCTGGTCGTTTTGCCCGAGCCCTGCAGCCCGACGAGCACGACGACGGACGGGTTCCCGGTCATATGGAAGGTTCGATCGCCCGCGGAAAGGAGCGCGACGAGCTCCTCGTTGACGATCTTCACGACCTGCTGGCCGGCGGTCAGGCTCTCGAGGATCTCCGCGCCGGTGGAGCGCTGACGGACGCGAGCCACGAAATCCTTGACGACCTTGAAGTTGACGTCCGCTTCGAGCAGGGCCAGCCGCACCTCGCGCATCGCGGCGTCGACATCGGCCTCGCTGACGCGCCCGCGACCCGTCAGGGCCCCGAGGGTCTTGCGCAGCCGCTCGCTCAGCGCGTCGAACATCAGTGGAGTGGACTCCTGATCCGTACCGCCGATCCGAGCAACCTGGACCGGCGTTGGGCCGCGGATTCTGGCGGCACCGAAGGCTCGCGGAGTGTACCGCATAGGGCCCGAGGTGGACAGCGCCGCGGATTCACGGCTGGTACATCTCCGCCGACTGGAGGGCCACGAGCACGTCGTCCTGGCCTCCCGCAATCACGACTCGTCCGTCCGAGAGGAGGGCCGCACTGGCGCCGGTACGGGCGTCCGCCATCTGCCCCGTTGGAGTGAACGTGCCCGCTGCGGAATCGAACAACTCGGCCGAGGAGAGGGGGGTGCCATCGGTGTCGCCCCCCGTGGTTCCGCCCGCGATCAACACCTGGCCGTTCCGGAGGAGCACGGCGGCATATCCTGACCTAGCGGTCCCCATTGAACCGGTCGTCGTGAACTTACCGCTAGCCGGGTCGTAGATCTCGGCAGATGCGAGCGCTTCGTACTTCTGATCCACGCCACCTGCGATGAGGACTCGACCATCCGCCAGGACGGTCGCCGAATATCCGTCCCGAGCGGTCGCCATTGAACCGGTCGTCGTGAACTTGCCGGTGGCCGGGTCGTAGATCTCGGCCGTGCGCAGGTTGTTGCCGTCGAAGTCCGTTCCACCCGTTACCAGCACTCGGCCGTCGCGCAGAAGCACCGCCACGGGATCGTCTCGCCGCCAGCGCATGAACCCGGTCGGCGAAAAGGTTCTGCTCGCCGGGTCGTATAGCTCGGCCGAAGCGAACCAGCCCAACTGCGGCGGCGCCATGATGCCGACCTCCGTAAAACCGCCCACGACCAAGACTCGGCCACCATTGAGCCGGACGGCGGCAGCGTCAATGCGGGCCGTGCGGAGCGAACCAGTGGGGCTGAAGGTGCCTGTGGCAGGGTCGTAGAGTACGGCCGATTCCGTGGTGCCACCTCCGACGTCGTCATCTCCGCCCGCGACCAGCACACGTCCGTCTGCCAGAACCGCCGAGGCCAAGCCATCGCGAACCATATCCAACGACGCCGTCGCGCTAAAGGTGCCCTTCGCCGGATCGAACAGCTCGCACGAAGACACGGCGATGTCCTTCGGCCCGCCCGTTCCGCCGATCAGCAAGACCCTCCCATCGGGAAGCACCTCCGTGGTCGCGTCGGACCTCCCGGTGACCAGCGATCCGGTCGGAGAGAACTGGCCGTGCGCGAGCGTAGGGCTTGGCGAGGGCGTGGGTGACGGCGTGGGCGAGGGCGAGGGCGAGGCCACCAGGGGCGTGGAGCTGGGGGCGGCCGAGGCCTCAACGGTAGGGGTCGGTGTCGCAGAACCGCAGGCTGCGGCGACAACCGAGATGACCACCACCAGCATGGTGGCGCCGACCCGAAGTCGCTCGGCGCGCATCACCCGCTCCATGCCTACCCCTCTGCTGCGCCACTCTAACCCGCCGATAATAGGCGAAGCGACCGCTACGCGAACAGCGCGCTCACAAAAGCCGCGGGGTCGAACGGGAGGAGGTCGCCTAGCTTCTCCCCTACTCCGACGAAGCGGACGGGGACGTGCAGGGCATCCTCGATGGCGAAGACGATGCCGCCTTTGGCGGTCGAGTCGAGCTTGGTCAGGACGATGCCGGTCAGGCCCACTGTTTCGTGGAAGACGCGGGCCTGGGCCAGGCCGTTCTGGCCCGTGGTGGCGTCGAGGACGAACAGGACCTCGGGCGCGGCGCCGGGCAGGCGGCGGTCGATGACGCGGCGCATCTTGGCCAGCTCGTCCATCAGGTTGGACTTGGTATGGAGGCGGCCCGCGGTGTCGGCGATGACGATGTCCACGTGGCGGGCGACGGCGGCATCGATGGCGTCGTAGACGACGGCGGCGGGGTCGGCGCCGGGTACGTGTGACACGAACTGGCAGCCCGACCGGTCTGACCAGATGCGGAGCTGGTCGATCGCGGCGGCGCGGAACGTGTCGGCGGCGGCGAGAAGGACGGTGCTGCCCTCGGCGCGGTAGCGATGAGCGAGCTTGCCGATGGTGGTGGTCTTGCCGGTGCCGTTGACACCGACCATCAGCAGGACGGCGGGCTGATCGGGCGCCGCGGGCACGGGACGCCAGCGTGGGTCGCTGGGGATGAGCAGGGCCGCGAGCTCTTCGCGAACTGCGGCTTCGGCGCTCGGGGCGTCCTTGCGGGCGCGGGCCCGTTCGACGACTTCGCCGGCCAGTGCGCCGCCAACGTCGCCGGCGATCAGCATCTCCTCGACCGAATCCCAGTCGGCCGCGGCGGGACCGCTCTTCAGCAGACCGCGCAGCCGCGACATGAAGCCACCGCGGCTCTTCTGCAGGCCTTCGGACAGGTCGCCGGGGGTTTCGTCGGGCTCAGGCACGGCGGGCGCCACGGGTTGGGCCGAAGGTTCGACTGCGGAGGGTTCGGCCGTCGGCTCGACCGCGGCACGCTCGACCGCCGACGCTTCGGCTGCCGGCTCGACGGTCGGTTCGCCCAGCGGCCATTCCCAAGTCTCTTCGACCTCTGGTTCGACCTCGCGCTGCTTCGGCTTTCGGAAGAGGAACAAGACTCGCCTCCCTAGCCGGCGGTCGCTGCGGCGTTCTTGGGCGTCACCCGATCGGCCATTTCCTGGGCTTCCTCCAGTCGCAGGCTGATCACCCTGCTTATCGCGTCGTCGCTGACCGTCACGCCGTATAGCGCGTCGGCGCTCTCGATGGTGGCCCGATTGTGCGTGATCACGATGAACTGCGTCTGGTCCGCGAGCCCGCGGAGAGCCTCCGCGAAACGACCGACGTTCGCTTCGTCCAACGCGGCGTCGACCTCGTCCAGAACGCAGAACGGGACCGGGTGGACCTCGAGCATGGCGAACAGCAGGGCGACGGCCGTCAGCGACCGCTCACCGCCCGAGAGCATGCTCAGCGGCTGCATCTTCTTGCCGGGCGGACGGGCGACTATCTCGATCCCGGTCGAAGACAGATCCTCGGGGTCGGTCAGGCTCAGGCGGGCGAAGCCGCCGCCGAAGAGCTGCCGGAACCGCGCGTCGAAGCTGGTTTCGAGCGCCGCGAAGGTCGAGCGGAACTGCGTCGAGATCATCGCCTTCAGCTGCTCGATCAGGGCGCGGGTCTTCGCGATCGCGTCCGTCAGATCGGCGCGCTGAGCCTCGAGGCCATCGAGCCTGGCCTTGACGGTCAAGTACTCCTCAGCGGCGAACGGGTTCGGCGCACCCAGCTCGTGGAAGCGGCGGCGGAGCGATGCGAGGCGGCTCGTGACCGGCGGCTCAACGGCCGGGCCTTCGACCCATCGCTCGGCCGCCGCTGCGAGCGCGTCTTCGAGCGAGTCGACGACCGAGTCGTCATCGGCATCGCCGGATGCACCGGCGAAGCTGGCGGTCGAAGCAGCCCCGCCCTCGTCCTCGTCCTCGAAGTCGCCTTCGCCGGCGAGCAGGCGCAGCCCGAGGTCGCCCAGGCCGGCGAGCTCCACGCACACCTGCTCCCGAATGGAATCGAGCGCGAGGCGGGATTCCAGTTCGGCCACCTCCGCGCTGCGGACGCGCTCCTGGCATGCACGCAGGCGCTCGCGCGCCTGGGCCGCGGCATTCTCCGCATCGGCGAGTTGGGCGCGGGCCACGGCCTCCGCGCTGCGGATCTCGTCGAGCTCGGCCCGGACGGCGGCTTCGCGCAGACCGGCCGCGGCCAGGTCCTCCCCGAGCCCTTCGCGCTCGGTGGCAAGCGCGCGCTCGCGCTCGGCGAGATCGGCCGTCTGGCGCTCGATCTGGGATATCCGCGTCTGGTCGAACTCCGCGGCCGCGCCGGCACGGGCGCGGCGACTCTCGGCTTCTCGGCGAGTCGCCTCCAGCGTGGCCTCTTCGGCGGCGTGCTCGTCCCGTCGGGCACGCAGGGCGGCGGCGCGCGCCTCCCACTCGCGCAGGGCAGTGGCATGGTCGGCGTCGGGGGGAGAGGCGCCGCGCTCTGCCGTGGCGCCGGCGGAGGGGGTGGCGCCAAGCGCGGCCGTGGCACCGGCCGGGGGAGTGGCGCCAAGCACGGCGTCGGCGCCGAGCGCGGCGGTCGCAGTGGCCGCCCCAGCAGCCTGGCCGGCGTCGGGCGCCTCCGCCTGTCGGACCGTTGCTTCGAGCCGTTGGCGATCGGCTTCCGCGCGCGCTGCCTGGGCCGATCGCCACGCCGCTTCCCGCGCCACGTTCTCCAGGGCGCGCGTCGCGCGCCTCTCCGTTTCCTCGGCTTCCCGTCGAGCGGCTCCGGCCCGACGTTCCGCCTCGCGAGCGGCATCCAGGGCAGCGCGAGAGCCGGCTGCGTTCCGCGTGGCAGTGGCTGCCTCTGTGGCCGCCGCCTGTGCGTCGACCTCGAGCCGCGACACTTCCTCGCGGAGCCGCTGCAACTCGGCGCGCCTGTCGAGCAGCGACTCCGAGCGGCCCATCGTCACCACGCCCGCCGCCGTTGCGACTGCACCGTCTCGCGTCACCGCGATCCACCCGGCCGGCAGGTGCGGCTGCAAAGCCAGAGCCGCGTTCAGGTCGGGCAGCCACACGGCGCGTGCGAGGAGACGGAGAGCGGCTCCATTCGGGTCCACGCGGATGGCTTCTACGAGCTTTCCGCCGCCGTAGCCCGCGGCCGCGGCCGTCACAGCGTCACTGGCTTCGGCGGCGCGTTCGGCCGCCCTGTCGGCGGCTCTGGCGCCTTCGGTTGCCCGGCCGGGGCCACCCGCGGAGCCACTCTCTTGCAGGCGTCCCGAGCCACTCTCTTGCGGGCGTCCCGAGCCACCGTCGCCCCATTCCAGAACCAGCGTGCCGCGCTGCCCATCGAGCCCGAGCACTCCCTCGCGCCCCATAACATAGCCGCGCATCGCCTCGCCGAGGGCCGCCTCCACTGCAACCCTGAACCCGGCCTCGACCTCCAGACCCTCGGCCAGCGGCTTGCCGCCCAGGCGTTTGGCGGCTTTCGCGATACCGCGCTCCTCCTCCTCGGCCAATCTGGCCTGGACCGCCTCGTACCGGCCCCGCAGGCTCGCCGCCTTGCTCGCCGCCGAGCCCGCACGTTCGGCTGCCGCCTGCCGCGCCCCTTCGACCGTGTCCAGAGCCGCGCGGGCGGTCTCGCGCTCAGCCACGACCGCCTTCTCCGCCGCCACCGCCGACGCCGCCGCTGCGCGCGGCCCGGCGCATGCGACCTCGGCCTCGGCCAACCGCCGGGCCGCCTCGTCGGCCGCGGCCCGCTCATCCGTCGAAGCCCGGACGGCCTCGCCGAACCGCCGCCGCACCGTCTCGAGTTCGGCCGCCCGCGCCGCCTCGACGCGCCGCAGCGCCGCAAGCGCCTCGCCCTCGGCCTGTTTCGAAGCCCGCATCGCACCCAGCTCTTCGAGCGCTTCGGTGAGCGCCCGCTCGGCCTCCGCCAGCGACCCCGACAGCGCCAGATCCCGAGCCGGCACCGGCGCAGCCACCGCGCGCCGCTGGACCGCCAGATCCGCTTCGGCAGCCGCCAGCTCCGCCTCGAGCCGTCCGCGGTCGCGCAGGACACCGGCCGAATCGCTCGCCGCCCTTGCGTCGCGCAGCTGAAGCCCGGTCAGCAACACTCGTGCTGCTTCGTGGGCGATCCGACGTTCCGATTCCGTTTCGGAACGCGAGGCCAGATCACGGGCAATGGTCGCGGCTCGTGCCTCGGCGTCGCGCAGGGCCGTCAACGAAGCGTCCGACTCGCCTCTGCCGGTGCGCAACTGCCGCTCGGCAGCCCGCGACCGCCCGGCCGCGTCGATCCACCGCGCCCGAGCGACGGCGATGATCGCTCGTCCGTATTCGCGCCCGGCCGTCTGTCGAGAGGCCTGCTGCTCGGCCTGAGCGGCCAGACGGCGAGCCTGCGGCCGCAGTTCGCCAAGGACGTCCTCGACCCGCGACAGGTTCGCCTCGGCCTCGGTCAGCTGGTCCTCGGCCCGAGTCTTGCGCCGCTCGTGGCGTCGAACGCCCGCGACTTCCTCGAAGAGCGGGCGCCGCTCTTCGGGGCGGAGTGCGAGCGCCTGATCGACCATTCCCTGGCCGATGAACAGGAATGCGTTGTCGGCCAGGTGGGCGGCATCGAGCAGGTCGACCAGATCCTTGAGCCGGACCCGCTGCTTGTTCAGCAGGTAGTCGTTTTCGCCGGAGCGGAAGAGCCGCCGTCCCAGCTCGACCGTTTCGTAGTCGATCGGGAGCAGCCGGTCGCCATTGCCCAGGACCAGGGTCACGTCGGCCATGCCGAGGGCGGAGCGCTTCTCGGAACCCGCGAAGATGACGTCCTCCGACTTGCGCAGACGGAGGGCCTTGCCCTGCTCGCCCAAGGCCCATCGAAGCGCGTCCGCGAGATTGCTCTTGCCAGAGCCGTTGGGGCCGACCACGGCACTGATCCCCGGACCGAACTCGACGAGGGTTCGCTCACCGAACGATTTGAACCCCTGAAGCCGGAGCGCCAGCAGGCGCGCAGGTGCGGTCATCGAAGATGCCCAACGCGGTTGCGCTCGTCGTCGGCCGGCAGCTGCTCGGGACGCCGGATCGTCATATCACCGGCTATCGCGTCGGCCCGCCTCGGGACCGGCGTCGCGACCTGCGCTGGAACCGGACTCGCTGCCGAGTTCCAGGTCCAACTCGATCCACGGCTCGGGCGCTGGATCGAGCCGGGGCCCGGCCTCGGTGAAAGCCTCCCATTCGTCCTCGTCCTCGCCCTCGACGCCACCACCGTGGCCGGACCCGAACGCCAGCAGCTCCGGCGCCCCCTCCGTCTGCTCGGCCAGATCGCCGGGCGTTTCGCGGAGAGCTTCGATCGCGCGCGCTGCTGCGGCCGTCTCGGCCAGGCGGCGCGAGTGGCCCTCCCCTACTCCGATGACGCGACCGGACACCGCTACCTCGACTCGAAAGACCTTGTTATGGTCGGGCCCGACGGCGTCGACCAGGTGGTATTGCGGACGCTCTCCGGACAGCCGTTGGGTGAACTCCTGCAGCCGGCTCTTCGGGCTCTTCAGGGCACCGAGTGGTTTGTCGGAGGTTAGCTCGGGCGCGGCCAGGGCGACGACGAATCCGGCGGCTGCTTCGTACCCGAGATCCAGGAACAAGGCGCCTACGACAGCCTCAAACGCCGAAGCAAGCAGAGCCGGCCGGCGCCGACCGCCACGCTGCGATTCCCCCTCTCCCAGCGATAAGTACTCGCCGAGCGAAAGACGACCTGCCAGTCGAGCCAGGCCGGCCGTGCTGACGATCGAAGCACGCCTGGCAGAGAGAACGCCCTCGTCGTCGTCGGGGTGGCGACGGTAGAGGGCGTTCGAAATCGCGAGGCTGACAACGGAATCGCCAAGAAACTCAAGGCGCTCGTTGTGGCCGACGGCCAGGTCCCGATGTTCGTGCAGATAACTGCTGTGGATCAGGGCCTGCTGTAGCAGTTCGAGGTCGCGGACCGCGAGCCCGAGCCGCTCGGCAAGAGCGGCTGCGGGGCGCATCAGTCGGGAGGCGGGCTAGGAGGCGTGTTCGTCGATGTAGTCCGTTGCGTCCTGCACGGTCCGGATCTTCTC
>PMBR01000091.1 GCA_003152995.1 Chloroflexota bacterium
CCACGAGATCACGATCGCGCGGCCGGGCTTGGGCAATGGCGTTGAGCGCGGCCTCTCGGATTGGCGCGTGGGTATGTCGCAAAGCCTCTGAGAAGTAGGGAGGAACTGATGTTCGCGGGGTCAACAGTTTGCCGACTGCAACAAGAGCCCTCTCGCGCCGCGCTCGGCCAGCCGGCGCCGGATCCATGAACTTCTCGAACACGAGAAGCTGCTCCGCGTTGGCGTGATTCTCGAGGAGCCCGAGGAGCTCGTCTCGCTGGCCGCCATCGAGGCGGTCATAGCCGTCGGTGGCGCCAGTAAATGCCGCGCCCGGGCCGTCGTTGGCAAGGCCGGCACAAAGGTCCAGAGAGAACAGCTGGGTCTGGCGGTTCCTGATCTCAGCAGCGGTTTCCGACGGTCGAGCATCGTGGAGAGCAGGGACGAGATCTCGAATTTGACTACCGCCGAGAACTGGAGCGTCGAGAAGCTGACCGGTCGTTCCGTCGCGAAGGAGAGCGGCGACTGTCGCAGGCGAAGCCTTCTCCGACATGTAGGCAGCGGCGAGGACGCCCGCGCGTTGGGTCATCTTCTGCTGAAGAGTCTGATCCAGCACCGTCCTAGTGATCGAGACGACATCGACATCCGCTGGGTCTGGCCAGGGGTAGACGGCCACCAGACCCTGGCCCCAGTCGTCGTCACGGAGCGAGTTGACGTGTCGCTGCGCGACTGAGATCGCGGCGTTCGTGAGCTGGCCGTTGGCGGACGCTCCGCACCAGGCCGCCAGCTCGATGACAGAAGGGGATAGGGTGGCCGGCGCCTGGATTAGAAGGGACTCAAGACCCGGGATGGTTGTGCCCGACGGCAGAGCCCTGAGAGCCTCAAGACGAACGAGCCATTCCTCTTCAGACCATGCCCCAGCCAGCGACAGCACGACTTGCCGAAGGGCTAATTGCTGCCGAAGTGTGGCCACGAACAGGCGCTTTCGGTTCTTGGGGGCAACCGATTCAACAAGTCGAACCAGAGCTTCGGATCCCGGATCCTGGCCAAGCGCCTGGCCTTCGAGCCGCTCAATGAGTTGAGCAGTCGCGTGCTTCCCTCCTTGCCTCTGAAGGTTTGGCCGGAAAGCCTGTTCGCCAGACAGCTCGGGCGCCCGAAAGACGAGTTCGCGAACAAGGTCCAGAAACTCGGTGCTTTGCTGCTGACCACCAGTGGACTCTACGTAGTCGGCGGCAACGGACCAATCCTCTGGGCGACCATTGGTTCGCAGTCCTTCCAGCAGACGCAGCGCCATTCGCTTTGCGAGCAATAGGTCCTTACTTGCGCGGGCGAAGGCCGCGCCGCGGACTTCACCGACAGACGACATCGGAGTCGCGAGAGCGGCGACATCGAGAGCGAGATCGTCAGCTAGATGTCCAGGCTGAACGAGGGCCCAGATTTCGAACCGCGCGCGTGACTGCTGGTAGGTCGGGTGACTGAGCGCAGAAGGTGCCCGCAACGCGTCAATCAGTTCCTGCGCCCGAGCAGCAGGGAGTCGTCCAGGATGCAGTCCAATGGCCTGGCAGATGGTCGACGCGAGCGTCACGCCGATGACGGGATGAAGCACCTCTTCGGCGAGAAGGTCGTTTAGGAGGGGTTCGTCGAGCGCCGGCAGCCGCGTCGTCAAGATCTGGCACAGATCTGGGTTGTGAACGCGCCACAGGGCCTCGAGGACCTTGACCTCGCGATTGTCGACGAGCCGGGCGAGCAGAGCATTACCGTTGAGACCGTCGTAGCCCTTGCCCAAGCCCGCCATTGCTGCGTCCCCTTCCGTCCCTCAGCGCGGCTGAGGATGTTCCATTCTCGCGCATCCGAGGAGGCGCGATGAGTCTTGGCTCCGCGGAGACATCCACTTAGCGTCGCGCGAACCTAATCAGTCCGTGCGGCTTATGAGGGCATCAACCGGCCCGAGGCCGGATCATTGGTTCGACTTGCGCTCCTGACGACGGGTGCGAAGAGCTGTATAGGCTCCAACGAGAGCCACATGATCGAGCCCGAGTCGCTTATCCACGATTGCGGAGGCCGCTTCGATGGAGCCCCCGCGAACAAGCGCGTCGAGGCTCGGGAAGTCCGAGAACAAGGTTCGTGCCTGCTTATCCGTAAGAGCGGGCACGATCAGCCTTTCGGCCTCCTTGGTCTCTAGCTTCAAGACTCCGCCGCCGTAGGCTCGACCTTCGATCTCTGCGCTTAGCCATGTGGCGGCGCTCAACATCGCGACCGCAAGGACCCGCGGGGAAGGGGCCTCTGGCTTCAGACAAACCCCATGAACAACGTTCGTGCTCCATGCGCCGCTCGGGTTGGCGATCAGCCGCGGCGTGCGATGGTTCATGTAAGGCAGAAACGCCACTGGGAGCTTCTTGGGTAGCGGAACCGCATACCACGGGGTGCGCGTCCGGCACTTGTAGCCGAGATTGACTCCGTCCGCCTCACCCTGACGAATGTAGGCCAGGAGGTTGGGGTCGGTGGGTTCACCTTTGCCCTGAAGGTCGAGGAGCCAGCGGGTCTCGCCTGGATGGACTTCGAGCCCCGGAACGTCTCCACCTCGCTGGACAACAGGCGTCAACACCGACTCAGGCAGGCCCAGGCGAGCGACCTGTTCGTCCGTGAGGACGAAGAACTTGCCTGCTCCTGTCACTACCCCGATATCCACAGTTCCGATCGCCGAGAGCCTTTGTATCGCAGGGTTGGCGCAGAGATCCAGATAGACGAGGCGAGCGGGTTCGTCGATCCATGAACTCCACCGGCGGGCTTCGTGCTCTGCGATGTGCGTGGTCGGCCGGGCGAAGTCGAGTTGACCGAGATCCGCCACCGATGGCAATCGGATCAGCCGAAAGCCGCCCTCGTCGTCATTCGAGGCGAGCAGCAAGATGGCATCGACCTCGGCGTCGTCGAATACATTGCTGTCGAAGGCAACGATTACGACGGAGCGGAAGCGTTTGAGCAGGAACTCGCGGACGGGCTCCGCGTAGTCCGTGTGGAGCAACTCAGCTGGCAGCACGAGCCCAAGTCGTCCGCCGTCCGCGGAAAGAAAGGCGGTCGCGTGAACGACGAAGTGGGCCCATGAAGAGGCGAGTTGAGTCAACCCGACCCCTTGGGCGCGTGCGCGTGCCAAGCCCCGCTCGCGGTTCTCGCCCGTAAAGCCGTGGTAGCGGATGTATGGAGGATTGCCTATCACTGCGTCCATCGGCGCCAGTGCATCCGGCTCGACGTCGAAGAAGCTTGATGTGGTGATTGCCGCACCGGGCACGAGAGCCCTTGACTTGGCCGCCTCTTGTTCCTCGAGTTCGATCCCGAACAGGCGGCCAGCGAGCCTATCTGCCCCCAGATCTGCGTAACGAATGCTCGCAGCCGACAAGAACGACCCATCGCCGCACGAGGGTTCCAGGGTGCGGTCGTCGGTATCGCGAATGGCCCAGGCAGCAAGGAACGCAGTGAGCTCGCGGGGCGTATAGAAGGCGCCGCGAGCCTTGACCTGTTGGAGTGTTTCGTCTGTGAGAGGGATCATGCCGCTTGCGACTCCATCTCGTTGCGAACGCATCGGCAGAACACCTCGATCACGGCGTCCATGGTAAGCCCAGGTGACGCTGGAATCGTCTCATAGGTCGTTGGCTGGTCTTCGTTCGGAGCGTGATACATGAACAGACCGACCGCATCCACATAGAGCCTGGCGAGGGCTCCCAATCGTCGGATAACCCCGCGCTGGTCGGCCGGCCCAGCAATTCGACAGCCGTAGAACACAACATACAGTGGACGCGCCGCCGCGAGGCCGGCCTGGCTCAGCGCGACGGGTCCGGGTGACCATTGCGTCTTGAGGTCAATCGACGTCGCCATCATCTCGCGAACTCGCTTGTCGAGATCTTGGCTCACGGGACGACCAGCCGAGCTGGACGAAGCGTGATTGCCCGGATACGGGGGCGTTCCTGCGATCTTGGTCTCGCCCGCAGCGATAGGCTTGAGAGCCGCCCGTCGGCTCGGTGAGATCTCGAGGGGATCGGGGAAGACGAGATCGACATCGTGCCTGGGCAAGACCATGCCCTTGCGCTTACCTCGCTGGCCAATGTGCGTGCCCGTCCCGTTCTCGATCAGGGCGGCCACGGCCTCGTTGTAGTAGCGAGCCTTGGCCTTGTAGTCACCTGAGCCCATCTGCTGGGCCACGAAGACTGAGTCGAAGGCCGAGATCGCGGATAGGAATGCTTCCTCAACATCTGCCCAGCGAGTGACGCGATCCCGTCGGATCGTTTCGAGAAGCTTCTCGAACTGCTGGAAGGTGTAGATCGTGGTCACGACTTGAGCGTGGGCGGGATTGGGTGCTCGTCAACATCGGACGGTGCACGTGGACACCGAGAAACCCATCACACGAGCGTGGTATGTTCGGAACGATGGATGACGACTCTTACAGTCGCTTCGACGGGGCCGGGACCCGAGCCGTGGAATCGCCATGGCAAGGGGCGACTTTCCTACCGGATCTGCCACGGCTGGAAGCGATGATGTCTCGTTGCGTCACTCCCGATGCCACCTGGGTCGGCCAAACAGCAGGCGCCATCGGCAAGGGGCTGGACCTGTGGATTGCGGACGAGCTTCGTCGTGCCGGCTACGAGCCTGATGCGGTGTGGCCCCGGGCCGATCGTCCACGAGTGTTGCCGGCGAGTTCTGGCCGTCTACTCAGAAGGCTACCCAAGAGCATCAGAACCGCCAGCGGCGAACGCATGCTGACGGCCCCATTTGCCGAGAAGGTTCGTGAGCTCGCCGGTCAATCGACGATGGCTGTGCAGGGCGAGTTCTTTCCCAAGCAAGTTGATGTGCTGGTCGCGGACTGGGACCGCGGCGTCGAGCTCATGGTAAGCACCAAGTCTATGACAGGCTCCTATGGGAACAACATCACGAACCGATGGGAGGAGTTCGTCGGCGACCTGAGGAATATTCGGGGACGCTTCCCGCTTGCGACCCTGGGCGCTTTCTATCTGTCCGACATCGGACTTGTTGGGGAGAAGGACAACTTCGCGCGATTGCAGGAGATGCTCCGACGCCTCCGCAACAAGACCGAATCGGGGGCGGCATACGACGCGACGGGGCTCGTCCTCGCGAATGCATCAGGGGCCGGCAAGGCCGAACTGCGAATGGACCAGGTGCCCGATGATCTCCGACCCGGCCGGTTCTTCGAGGATCTGATCCGCACTGCATTTGAGCGGTTGCCGAACAGCGAGCGCGCCGCGGCTCGGCGGATGTATGGAACGAAGGAACTACCCACGATTGAGGTCACCGGGATTCCCGACGAGATCGCGAGCAACTAAACCAGAAGTGGATCGGGTCGCCCGCACCATCCCTCGCGGGCTCAGTCATCACCGTCCCGTCCTGGCTCAGATGCAGCGCGGAGCCCGACCCAGGTGGACTCTATGGATATCCGATTACCTGCGGCTTACTTGGAATGAAATGGCGGCCCGGCTGAGGGGGTAGCCGGACCGCCAACGGGACGTGCGCAAGAAGAAGCCATAGGCTACTCGGTCTGACGCTGCAACTTCGGACACGCGAGATCGGTCGGTCTGGCCTGATCTCGGATCTCGTCTTACGGCTTGACCGCGGCCGCGCAAGCGCGCCTGACACGTTCGCGGTCAATGGGCAGCAATCGGAACTCGAACTCGACTGATTGCATCAAGAGATGCGCGCACAGTGGCATGGACGCCCGCGAATGCATCGCCGTCAGGGCAAGATCCACCAGGACTTCGATCTGCACCGCCGTGAACTGGCGAAGCGCAAATGCCTTCAGCGTCGCTCCCGCCATACGCGCGGCCCGAGGCGTCGAGACAGTGGCCAAGAGTGCGAACGCACGTTGCAGGCTCGCAACTGTCATCGGGGAGGGCTGAGAGACCGCGGCAATCAACAGATCGCTTGTTGGCAACACATAGACGTAGTTCGTGTTGATGAGCCGAAGGAGCAAGGCGTCTCGCGCGGCTGGCGTTAGGGCCTGCCGGCCCGCGAGGGCGTGAACCAAGCTGATCGTCGAGAACGAACGAGCGCGATTCTGCTGGATCAATACGCGACGCAATCCGATGTCGTCGGCGTAGACAGCGCCTTTCACGTCAAGAGTGAGGGCGATTGCATCGAACGAGCTGTGCCCGATGAACTCGCGCATGTTGTCTTCGTCCGTCCCCTTGCCGAAGACCATCGATAGAGGACGAGACTTGATCGACACGGACGCCTCCAGCCAGGAGACGAGCGCCCGAAGGTTGTCGCGCCGACGGACCAACATCGGGCTGTTGGCCTCGACTTCCTGCATCTGGAAGCCGGGCCCGCCGGGCATCAGCGTCGAGACGCCGGAGACTACTTCGCGCTCCGCTTTCTCAAGCTCGGTGCGGAGTTCCCAGTCCAATGAGCGTGGCGCCGCGAGATCGAAACCGTCACCGAGAATGCTCAAAAGGTCGAGTGCCTGCGCTGTGTGAAGCGCCGATCGAGTCAACACTACGGTTCCAGGTCGAACGGCGACCAGGACAGATTCTCTCTGGTCTTGCTCGGGCGACCATTCCACGACCAGCGACCCTGGATGTGTGCCATCGAGCATGGCGCCATCCATGATCTCGGGAATGGCCGCACCAACCTGTTTGGCTGTGAATCCGAGCGGAAGGCCCATCTCGCGGCTCTTCTCGAGGACGCTTTCAACCCATTGACGCCGAGCGTTGACGGCTCCGATCAGCGGCACGAAATCCTTGATGCCGGTCCCGTCCCCGATCGCGATGGAGGTCACGAAGAAAGGCTCGGAAGGGAACCGCTCTTCGTAGTGTTCGACGATGTCCTGGGCCGCATGAACACTCGAGGCAAGGATCGACTCGACCGTCCAACCCTTGTCGGCCCAATCCCTCTGCTCTGGGGCAGCGAGACGCTCTCCGACTTTCTTCCCGAGCAGCCCCAGTTTCGACGCGGACTCAAGGGTGAGTTCGTTTCGTAGTGGCTCCACTGGGCCGTCTTCGTAAATCGTGTGACTCCTGGCATTCCCTCGATCGTCACGGAGCAGAACGAACGTGTTGGCCCCGACCTCTGCAGGACTCGGGATAGGCTCTTCGCAGGTGACTACGAGCGAGGCGAATGAACGCTGAATCTTGGGATCCTGGGGATCGGCGCGGAAGGCGCGAAACCCAACCTCCACTGCTTCGAGCTGGCGGCCAATGAGTCGCATGAGCTCGGCAACTTGGATTCGCTCGATGGGGGCCAGGTTGTCAACTGCAGACAGTGCATCGATGTAGATCCGGGCGTCAGAAATGCGGCCGGCATCGACGAGGGTCTTAGCGAGCATGATCCTTGCGTCGATCGAGTCTTTCGCCGCCACCAATTCCGTCAGCCGTTGGATCGCGGCTTCGATGTCATCTGAGCGCATCGCTACATCAACTGCGACTGCGAGAACCCAGGCCGGCAGTGTCCGACCCTTCTCTACCTCGTCATCAACCAGACCCTGCGCCCGAACAAGATCATTGATCGCCATGAGCGAGGCGGCAAAGAACTGGCGCGGCTCGTCACCGACGAGTTCAAGCCCGCCGGCATCGTCGAATGCGGCTACCGCATCTGGATAGCGCCGAGCCCGGAAAAGCCTCATCCCAAGTTCGATGAGCAGAGTGTGGGCATCGCTCGGCGGAGCGATCGCGGCGGCGGCGCGATAGTGCTCGATGGCCTGGTCGACCTGATCCTGCAAGAACGCGACCGCACCTCGAACGACCAGAAGGCGGAACCCGCCTTCATTGGCCGAGATTGACGCGACGACACGCAGGGCTCCATCGGCGTCGCCCGTCTGGGCCATGGCCCCGGCGACAACGATCTTCGCGTCGGTCACGTCGATGGCCTTCGATGTCCGACGCTCAGCTTCCTCCAGGTCGACCTTGGCGCCCGGCTTGTCGCCAGTCTCGTAGCGCAGGGTCGCCCTCATGGCGATGAGGGTGGGGTCCTGTAAGTTCGCGGCGCGCATGACCGCTGCCGCGTCCGCTACCCGGTTGCTTTCGACGAGCGACGCGGCTTGGTTTCGGATCGAGTTCTCATTCCTGGGATCAGATTCGTAGGCGCGTTGGAAGTCTGCCTTAGCCTGCTCGAGTAGGTTCAATCCACGTCGCGCAAGACCCCGGGCGTTGTAGGCATCTGACTTCATGGCCAGGCCGATCCCCGGCTTGTTGATGATTTCAGTCGCAAGCTGTTCGACCTCGAGCAGCCGATCCCGTGTGGCACCGTCTCCCGCGTCTGGAGTATTCATCAGGCCGAAGCAGCGATAACGGAGCACGTCGACGGAGCGATCGCCGTCGGCTAATAGACCGGCAGTCAGGCGCGCGACACGCTCCCAGTCGCCGGCGTTGATCGCTACCATCATCAGGGCCTCTTGGTAGTCCGCTGATGAGGCAACATCAGGCGGGGGCGCGACAAGCGGCAACCCCAAAGCCGCATCCACCTGGACTTTTGTCTGCCAGGCTTTCGAATTGTCTCCGTCGATCGCGACTGCCCCGTTAGCCAACCGTGTGGCGTCGTCGGACTTACCCAGCTTCAGCGCCGCCATGGCGCCGACGAGCATCGCAGGAACGTAGGTGGCATCGATTTCGAGAGCTTGGTTGGCAAGGTCGAATGCCTGGTCATCGTCGTCGGACCGGACTGCCGCGAGTCCCTGAAGAACCAGCAAGCGAAGCCGCGTGGTCGTCGTTACATCGGTAGCCGCGATCGAGGTCTTGATGCGATGGAGAACCACGAGACCGGCTTGAACTTGGTCGTCCTCCAGAAGTTGCTGCGTCTCGTCCAGCTGCTGCACAAAACGAGCGTCCTTCGCCGGTGGCTTCAGCCGAATCTTCCCGACGTCTTCGACGATCCCCCGAAGCTCCCGAGACGTTCGCCTCCGCTGTTTCGCGCAGATCTTGTCGGCGTCTTCCGTGAGGACGGCCCACGCGGCTTTGGTTTGGTCTGGGTCAACCAGAAGTGTGCTGAGCAGGGTCAGCACACTGCTCAGATGGCCGTCACGATCGTTGTCAAGATCTTGTTTCACGACGTGAATGCGGCCCAGGAGACTTTTGTCACGACCCGCGGCCAGGAGCCTCTTTGCCTCCGCGTGCAGTGTGTCGTCCCGGGAGCTCCGAAGCTGGTCGAGATCGTCGGCGAGATCCGGATAGACGGTCTCACTCACCTTGCCGCCGGCGACGATAGCGATGTGGCTGTCATCGTTCTCTATCGACTTGCTTGCCACTCGGTCGAGGATGGCATCGATCTCGGAACCGCCCTGCAAGCCGTGCTTTACCTGGGCCTCCGTCGTTCCAAAACGCGTCCCGAACTCAATTCGAATGTCGTCGCCCGGCCCACCCGTCTCACCGGAAACGGCAAGCGGAACGTCGTCGATCTCGTCTCCGAACCACCCAAGACGCCTCTGGGCGAGCATGTAAACGTAGACGACAGCGATGGCGCTTCCTTGGTAGCGGCTACCCCCGGTCGTTCCAGCTCCGCCCATCAACAACCCCCAGCTGACGAAATCCGTTGCTCTCTGTCATTGGTATTTAGCATCTTGTGTCCAGTTTCAGCGTCCTTCCCGGTCCCCATCACGCCTCCTGGAGGCCGGCTGGCTCACGAGCGGACGCCCAGGCTTCGGGGGCTGCCAGATCGGCGAGGAGCTCATCCATGACCTCCTCTTCGGCGACTTGGAACCCTGCGGCGATCATGGCTGGGCGCAGACTTTCGTCCCAAGGCGCGGATTGAGGGGTCCCTCCAAGGGCTGGCCGATTGCCCGCATGACGCAGCGCACGCTCGTAGTCAGCGGTCGAGAATCGCCAGGAAAGAGCGCCATAGCGCGTGATGGAAGCCGCAATTTCAAGGCCCTTCCAGTCAAAGTCTCCGTGATATCGCAGCTCAACGCCGCCTTCGGAGAGCAAAGCCACGAGGCGCATTGCTGCCGTCGACGCGTTTCCTTCGATGCAAATCAGCGGTTGCCTGATCCCCTGGGCTGCAGCCTCTTGCACTACCGACGGGTTTTCGCAGACGTAGACCCTCGAGGCGAGCACACGGATCGAATCTATGGACGCCAGCATTCGCAATGTCAGGCGAAGTGGCTCGCCGGCGTCGGCGGCGGTTGAGAGTAGCTTCGCCAGATGAGTGTCACCTTCGAGGCGCAGCCCAAGCACCAGCACGTTGGGAGACAACACGTCGCAGATGACGCCGTGGCGTTCCCAAAGTGATCGCAACGCCGCTGCCCCCTTCGGAGGCAGCCCGTCTGTGGCGAGTGCACGGAGGATGAGGCGCGACGTCGGCGTGTCGTCATCGAGGCCGTGGGACGATCGGGTGAGCCGCGTAGCCAAGACCGGGCGCGCAACCGCCGGATCGATTGGCAGGACTGCCAGCACCTTCAGTGCTTCGTCAAGCGCGCGAACGCTGTCGGAGCCAGCGATCTTGGTGAGCGTCCCGCCCTGCGACAGGGCGTCAAGCCAGACCTGTCGTTGCGCGTTGCCACGGATGGCCACGTGAAGTCGAGCGCGAGAAAGTGCTCCACGGACCTCCTCTCGGGCGGCCAGCCTTAGGGCGCGGTCAGGGAGTTCCTTAGAGACCCATCGCGGAAGAGCCGGCCTTACTCCGTTATCCCACGAGCTCTTGCTGGTTGGAATGGCGATGACGCTTTCGCCAGCGAGGGCATGGATCGCGCCGAGTAGCTTGACGCGGCCATCTGGATCCCCGACGAACCCGAGATCAGCCGCAGCAGCCGCTTCCCAAAGAGCGGTCATCGAGACCCGGACGCCTCGGAAGACACCGATGGCATCGGCAAGACGGCGAGCGAACGGATCGAGTTCAGGCAAGGTCAAAGGCCGGTGTGTCGACAACCTGGATAATCCGCGTCGACTCCACAACCGCAGGCGGCAGATCATCGCCGAGTTCACGATCGGTGACATGCACGAAGTCGCGCCCGAGCCGGCGATCTGGGGCATTGCGTAAGCGGATCCGGCACGGGAAGCGACCGATTGCCTTCATGTCGCTCACGCCCGACAGGAACACGAGTTGCATCCCTGCCGCTCGTGCGACCGCGCGCTGGAGATCGAGGAAGGTCACATGGCTCGCAGAACCAAGCGGATTGTCGAGAACGACGACGCCGGCACCAACCGCTCGCCCGCGGTTTCGCGCGCGCAGTTTCGCGATCGTTGCGAAAAGCATCAGCGAGGCAGTCACGCGCTCGCCGCCCGACCACTTTCCGAGCCGCACCGCGGGTAGTGGTTCGGCAACAAGATCTACCCGAGGCTTGAGGATCGTCACACGGAATGCGTCGTCACCGACGGCGGCCTTGGTAGCTCGCCAGAGGAGCTCGAAACCACCGGGTCGCGTCCGTTCGCGACTGATCCGGTCAACCTCATCGCCGATCCGCGCGCGCAGGACTGCTTCGCTGGTGTCGATGGACGACCGAACGCCGATGTCGATGAACTGCTCACCTTCGAGTCCGCCGAGACCGGCCGGCAATCGGGAGAACTCGGATAGCCGGCGAAGGTCGCGCAGAGATCGACGAACCATGCCAACGCCGTCCTCGACAACGGTGTCACGAGCTTGGTCGAGCCCCTTGAGATGCTCCAAAATCGCAGCCCGTCGAGTCTCCATCTCAGCCGCGAATGCCCGCGCCTCTGGTGCCAGCTCTTCTACCACTCGCTCACGGAACCTCGAAACGACCTCCTTGGCGACTCGGACAAATCGCGGATCGGTCGTCCACAGGGCGATATCGCGGGCTTGCGCGACAAGGGAATCTTGTGCGGCTACATCTGCTTTGAGGGCCTCTGCCAGCGAACCACGAACGCTAACGACGGCGGCCTTGGCCTCGTCAGGTTCGCCGGCGAACGGCGTGGCTTGAGCATCGGGCTCGTCCGGACCGAGCGCGTCGCTGAGGCGGTCCACCTGAGAGCCGAAGGCTGAAGTTCGCTTCTCAGCCGCTTCGAGGTCGGCGCGCGCACCGGCGGCCCGTGACTCGGCGGTGCGACGAAGCTCGAGATGAACGTTGTTCTGTTCGATGGCATCTTGTTCGAGACGAAGCGCCTCGACTCGAGATGCTGGCTCCTCAGGCAAGCGCACCCGTTCGCGATCTGTGGCCTGAGTCAATTCCGTTTCGGCTTGTTCGAGTTCCGCCTGTGCTCGACCAACGGACTGAGAGAGTTCCGAGACCTGCTCACCTGCCCGCACGGAGGCCAAATCGCGGGCGGCTTCGGACGAACCGTCCGGAGTCTGAAGCAGCCGAGATGCTCGATCCACCGTCATCGGGTCCTGGCGAGCCACCTTTGCCGCTGACTCGCTGGCAGCCCTGCGTGCTGTCGCGAGGTTGCGCTTCGTCTCAGATTCCTCGACTTCGCGGTTCCAGGCGTCATTCGCGTCGATCCAAGCCTGTCGGAGCACGTCGAGCGACGAACTCTCACTATCGGTTGCGTCCGCGCCGCCCGGAAGCGAGGCTCGTTCGGCCGCAAAAGCCTTGGCTTCATCGGCGCGCAGCGCGGCAATCCCCTTGGCGTTATCGCGTCGCCGTTCGCTCCCGACGATCTCTCGATCGCGGTTCCGGATCTCCTCATCCAAGGTTTGGATCCGTCCGGGGATCGCGTCGGCTTCGGCGCGTGTTGCCACTGCTGAGGCGACGCGGTCAACGAGTGCGGCCAGCCGCTCCATCGCGCGACCACGAGCATGTCGTCGGGCGGCGATTTGGGTTAGCTCCTCGCCAATAGCACGGTCGCGGAGGTCGTCGTTGCGGATGCGCTCCTTCGCCGCCGTAAGAGCCTCGGCCGCTTGGCGAGCGTCCGCCTCGGCGAGTTCGAGTCCATTTGTGAGCCGCTCAATGTCGCCAGGCTGACACTCGGCAAGCAACGAGCGCAGTCGCCGGCGTAACTCGCCGTCGGATTCCTGCCCTGCGGCGAGGTTCGCTCGCTGCAATTCACGTTCTTCTGCGCGTGTCTCGCGTTCGGTCCAATCGGCCGCAGCTCGATCAGCGTCATACAGAGCGGCGTCAGGGGGCAGGACGAAAGCTTCAGGCGCATGCCCATTGCCAAAGACTGCCATGAGATCGTCGAGCGTCGCGACCCCAACGATCGAGGTAGGAGCCAGCCCCGCGTCCGCGAGAAGTTCCCGCGCCTTAGCGAGGTCGTCAGAATTTCGGACGAGAACACCGCCGACGACGAGGGGCGCGGAGAGAAAGGCGGTGAGGCGGCGCGACGGCTCAGCCTGTTCCGCCAGTGCACGCCATCCAGTCATCGCGGGAATTCGAGCATCCTCGAGGACTCGAAGCGCGCGTTCAACGTCGATCGAAGGAGGGAGAAGTTGAGCGGTCGCAAGACCGCGTCGGGCGCGTTCGTCTTCAACGCTGGCGATCGCAAGAGCGATCAAGTCTTGATCCGACCGGAGGATCGACGCCCCAAGCGCCTCTTCAATAATGGGGCCCATACCGATGACATCCGGGGCTTCGGTTCCCGACAGGATCAGGATTCGCGGTTCTTCGGCCAGACCCTGCCGGAGCGCCAGGATCCGGTCGAGGGCCACCCGGTCACGTTCGGCGGCGGCTCTTGAGGCGTTGGCGAACGGCTCAAGTTCTGTCGTGAGCCGCTCACGCTCTGCGTCCACACGAGACCGAGCCTTGCTACGTTCCGCCCCGAGTTCACCGTCGCGGGCAACGTCACTGGCGTCTTCTCGCTGAGACCGAACGAAAGCGATCTCGGCCAGCTCGTCGGCTCGAATCAAACCTTCTCGCCTGGCGCGGTCGATAGAGGCATCGATGTCAGTGTGCAGAGCGTCGAGGCCACGCTTGCGCTCTTCGTATCGGATCCGTTTGAGCGTTGCATCATCCTTGGCGGTGTGCGCTGAAGTCAGATCCCTCTCGGCCTCAAGAACTGACTCGGTTTGAGCGTCGACTTCCTTCCGAGCCGCTGCTTCCAGCGAACCCAGGGCTCCTGCCAGATGAGCAGCCGTGGAGAGCCTCAACCGCTCCAGAGGTGCTGCCCCTTCGGTCAGTTTCGCGAACTCGGCTTCGAGGGTGCCGAGCCGGCGCGCGGTGTCGTCGCGCTCAACCAGGAGAGGGACTACCCGCCAGGCCCGGTCGTTTGCCTGCGCCTCACCGAGTGACGTGGTTTCCGCCTGGAGGGTGACTTGGGCCTGGTCGCGCCGGTAGAGGGCCGCAATACGCGAGTATTCGTTCGCCATAGCACGCCACTGCGACGCACTCGCCCGTTCGGCGGCGACCGACTTGTCTTCAAGATCGGCTCGTTCTTGCGCGGCAGTTCCGTCGGCTTCTGCTTTCTCCTTTGCGAGCCGAAGGGAGGTCCTCACCCGAGCGGCTTCAACTCGGACCGCAGTCAGATGAGACCGGGCGCTGCCGGCAGAGTCATACAGGATGGCAAGGCGTCCCAGATGATCGACCGCCTCGGCACTAAAGGCCGCGTCAGCCTCCACATCCGGCCGCTCCGCCAATTGATCGGCGACGTCGCCGAGGATGGAGGCGACCTTGGTCGGTTCTCCGGGTTCAGTGATCAGCTCAAGGATTCGTCGCACGAACTCCTCGGGCTTCTGCTCGACGAACTCGTTGGCGATGCCGCCTTCCACGCGGTTCATCGAACCGATCGTTTCCCACAACGTCGGATCGAGTCCTCGATCGTCAAGCAGCTTCTCCCAGCGATGGGGCTCACCGATGATCGCAACCGGTTCGCACGCGGGCGGTAACGCCTTGATCGCCGGTAGGACCGTATCAAGCGTGCTCTGGCGGCCGCCGTGGCGGAACGGGAGCCGGTCGAGTTCGGCCTTGTTGCCGTCGCAGTTGAATGAGTAGCGCACGATCTTGAGCTTGGCCCGGCCTGCGGCCGGATCCGCGGGCGCCTGGCGTTCGGGCCACTCGTAGATAGCGCCAGTGACAAGTCGACGGCCGTCCGGGTGGGCCCACTCGATTGCGACGTGCGATGTGTCCCCCGAAAGCACGTAATCCTCGAGGGCGCGCGCCTCCTCGTGGCCTTGACGGCCACTGAGGAATTCCGCACGCCGAGGACGCATCAACGACACAAGAAGGGCGACAAGTGTCGACTTGCCTCCGCCGTTCCGCAGCCACAGGACGGTGTCGAGTGGATGCGTTCCGTCCGCCGACGAGAGGTCGAGTCGAACGTTGGCGAATCGACTCGCGGGCGTGCCGATCGAGTCGAGGTAGATGGACTTGATCTGCCACATCGGTCAGCCCTCCGCGAATTCGGAGCCGCGCTCGGTGGCGACTCGCCGCAATGCTTCGAGGGCCTCTCCGCCGGCGATCTCAGCGACCATAAGGCGGAAACGATCGGTCAACAGATAGCGGCCTTCGCCAAGACGAGCGCCGGCGCGGTTCGCCATATGCTGATCGACCAAGAGTTCGAACCCGTCCTGGACGATCCGTTGCGTGCAGCCCGTTGCCGGCCCAGGCTGCGATGCCTTTGGCTTGAAGACGGGCAGCCGATCCCACGCCAGAGCGGCCGAACGGACACGCGCCTCGACCGTGTCCGCGTCGCCAGTCAAGGCCTTCAAGGGCTCGATCGACGTCCGGACAAACTGCTCGACCCGCTTGATCGAGAGAATCTGTCCGCCCGGGGCGTCGAGCGTGTCGTCTCGTGGATACGCGAGTGCGGCGATGGCGAGCATTGCCAAGCCAAAGAGCATGCGGGCTTCCGTGTTGTCCATCCGAAGATCGCCCAAACGGAAAGCAAAGACCGACCCTGTAACTGGAGCCAGCACGACGCCGCTTCGCGGAGTGCCGAGGATGGTCAACCCAAGCCCGCGGGCGAACTCGTCCACGAGCTGGCGAAACTGCTGGTTGTTGCGATAGCGATCGAGCGCCTGTCCGTAATCGGATCCTTCGGCCGGGTTTCGGTTTGTGAACCCAGCACCAATAAGGATCCCAGCCGCTGTCGCATCGGCCAAATCTGTCATTTCTTGCCTCGCCGATAGCGATCGATGGAAATAGGCTGGGGAGTTGGGTCGACCGGCATAGGGGCGACGAGGTCACTCGCAAGCAATGCTTCGGGACTGCCGACAAGTAGATCGGCGCCCGAGTAATCGGGATCGACGAGTTGTCGCCCGATATCGAGCGACTCGATACCACTCGTTATGTCTACCTCAGCGCCACGGCCGATCGCTTCGGGGTCTTCTTCTGGCGCGAACGCCCAAAGGCACGCGAGCACGAGCAGGTCAGCCAACTCTGGATCCTGGCGGGAACGTGCAAGTGTCAGAAGATCGGAGAGAAGCGTGGGAGTGCGACGGGCAACACTGAGGATCTCGCCGGCCGCGGCGATTGTCGCGTTGCTGTAGCTCTGCGGGTCGGCGGCGCCATCATCTGCGTCTGGAACTTCGGCGTCTATTTCTCGCGGCACGTAGCTCCGTGGCGGTGCGAGCAGGCCGTCAATGAGGTCGTTCAGGCGCGCGAGACGACGACCGCGGACGCCGAACGCATTGACCACGAATACGTCAGTGACGACCGTCGCGAGTTGAGCGGGCAGCGCCAGGACCGGTTCAAAGAGTTGCGTCCGGATCGACAGCAGCCGAAGTCGCGGCCGGCGGGCGAGCCGCTGTTCTCCCTGCGCCGAAAGGAACCGCTTGTGGACCGGAAGGATCCGCTGCTGGAGATCGAGGTGAAGCGCCTTGCAGCCTTCCAGCAGCTCAATGATTCGGCCCGACTCGGCCCGCACTTCCGCCTCGTCGGCGTCGAGTCCTGAGGCAGCGTGCTCCAGGAGGCGATTGTCGTCCACGATCCTGCCCGCGATATGGTGGCGTGCTGCGGACACCTGATCTCGCAGATCGTTCCAGTCGATGGAGGTCACATCTCGCCCGATGTCTTCGAGCAGGATGGAGATCGATGCAGCGACCCGACGTGATGTCTCGCCGGCGGCCTCGGCGCTGACACGCGCAGCATCGAGACGACCGTCCGCCAGCTGTCGCTCGAGCATGACGGCGATCGCCGCCTCAGTGTCTGTCGCATCGAGGTCGAGCGCAGAGAGGAATACGTTGATGGCCTCGGCCGAGGCGCTGACGCTGACGCCGTCCTCGGTGGGCTCAAGCTTCAAGAGATCGAAGGTGAACGGACGGGGAACGCCGTCCTCGCCGACTCCCGTGAAGGTGAACCGGGCGAAGTCATCGGGCGCGTTGAGCAGGTGCCTGTAGACGAACTCGGCGGCGTAGCGGGCGTCCGAGGTGGAGATCCCCGGCGACATTCGCTCGGCGAACGCGGTCAGGGCATCGATCACCGCGTCTTCGCTGATATCCCGGGAGATACCCATCGAAGCGACGACGAGGTCGATTGTTCGCTGTGCCAAGCGGCGAAGGTCGAGGTGAGCCTGGTCAATCGGCTCAGGCTGTGTATGGGCGGCAGCCCGGACGAGGGCCTCGACCGGAGCCATAACGACCTGGGAGCGCCAACGACGCTCGTCGGCGGTCAGTTTCGGCGGTCGTGGACGCCGCTCGGCCTGAATCGGGGCGATCGGCACCAGGCCGACCGACTGGTCGGGTCCCCACTCAAGCTTGGCCTGGCTTTCCACGATCCGCACAATGACCCCCTCGTGTGACAGCTATCGTGGCACAGCTACACGACGAAATGGACGGTTCGCGCAAACGACCGTTGCCGATCTGCCCCGCTCGCATGCCTCTGCCACGACTCGCAAGGCCAAAGGCTGCCGGTCCCATCGGTGCACGAATCGGTCTTCGGCCGGGCTTTCGGGGAAGATGCCGATTCCCGCAAATGGATCGATCACGCCTGGTTCCCCCTCACTTGTGCATAGCGATCGCGCGACTTCCGCCTGAAGTAGACGAGGCGATGTTCCTCACGGCAGTCGGGGTGATAGACCGGCTCGCCGCGGCGAACCCGCCCCTGCTGGCGCCCATCCACTTCCATAAGCGCGCCGCATTCCGCGCACCGACCCGTAGAGTGATCGTTGCCAAGCTGCTCGGAGTAGTCGAGAGCGATCAACCCCTTGAGAGTCTCAGGCAGGTCTGCTGCAAAGACTCCACGCTCGAACGCCTCGGGAAACGAATCTGACGCCTCCGAGTCATCGTCATCGACGAACTCGTATGTCCCGAGCCAGACGAATCGACGGCGAACGTCATACCGAGCAATCTCATCGAGCTCCCAGGCCACGACCTGATCGATACGATGGAGCCCGATGTCGATCAGGTGGGTGTGCGGATCCTCGGTCACAGCGGAGAGGGCACTCCTTACGAGTTCTTGCATCGAGGCGAGATCAGCGAGCGCGGTTGCGTTCGCGGCGGGCTCGAGCGGACTGCTGCCTGTCCACCAGGGACGCGGGGTTGAAAGTCCGAGCAGCCCTCCTACGAGGTGGGCGATTGCCTCATAGGGCCGGTCAACAAGGCTCAGCGACTGCAGGAGAACGGACCAGCCCGGAGCCTCCAGGACCCTTTCCGGGGACTCGGAAGGCATGACCGACTTCGGGAAGAGCCAGCCGAAGAGGAGAAGGGCACGAATGACGGGGTCAAAGAGCCGCGTCGACTCTTTGAGGTTGTAGGAGCGAATGTGCTCGACGAGCATCCCGTCGGCATGCTTCTCCGTGCGTTCCACGAAGTAGCTGTGCCCTTCGGCGGGTTGCGGCGCTGGCAATCCATAGGCGGCGCGGACGGGAGCAATCGTGTGGGCGACTACGAAGCCAAGCAGTGAGTCGTAGTCGGCGAGATCGGTTGCGGCCAAGTCGAGAGCGAGGCTGTGTTTCATGACAACAACCTACGCCCATTTCACACTACCTGGAACGTGAGATGCAGTGTGAATTCGCTCGGATCGGTAGCGTTCGTCGGCCTTTCGCCGGAAATGGGTGAGCCGATGAAGGTCGCGGCAAGCCGGGTGGTAGACCGCGGGGCAGGCTCCTCTACATATTTGCTGTCAGGTCGTTATTGGCCCATGCGATGGCCTCCTCGACAGTTTCAAGCACATCGAGGTCAGTCGCCGCTTCTGCGTAGATCGAGGGCCACCCGTCGAAGGCCACAACGGTCGGGGGCCACGGCTGGGCCCTACGCGACGCAAACAGACGCCGTGCCGTCACGCCGACTGCGGCCAGGTCTGGCCTTTCTTCACGGACGAGAATCTGGAGGTCGACAAGATCATGGGCACGGTCGTTGCCTCCAGTTGCACCACCAGAGGTGCAGGCGTGGAGCTTCTGCGCGATCTGGTGATCGACCGGGAGCAGTGGAATCGGCGCCGGCTCCGGTAACCCTACTGATGCAAAGAGCGCCACGATATCCGGCGCAATACGCCAGTCCGGGTCAACGGCGCTTCCTACCTCGTCGCGCCCTAACTCAAAGTCAATTGTGACCCAGCGGCTACCCTTATAGGAAAGGGCGACCTTGAACGGTCTCATGACATAGTCGGCTGGCACGGTCGGCGGCGCTTTCACGGCACGACCGTCGCGGATGGTCCCAGTGAAGCCCTCCCAGCCGGTCCTGAGGTTTTCGTCGAAGACACCCAGGTAAGAGTCGAGATCAGTGCCGGCTTTCCGGGCGGCATCGAGATCTCTGGAGAACCGGGATCCTTCTTCCCCGACTCGGACCTTCAGCGCCGTGCCGCCCTTCATCACGCCCGGTGGCAACATCTGGCCGACGATGACGTTTGCTATTAGTCGATCGAGGATGCCCTCACCGCGTCCGAGTGCGCGCGCCCGACCGCGAATCCGGTCTTGAAGCTGCGCGAGGCTGCGCGGCTCCTGAATCTCGGGGAGTGTCACTTCTTCTCCAACTGCTCAAGCACGCCTGCCACCTCGCCGCGCCGTAGTAGCCCTCGCTCTGCAGCTTCGTTCGCGGCAGCCACAAGCCTCTCGGTCATGACTATGCCGAGGCTGTCGGTGAGAGCGCGCGCAACTGTAGTTGAGGGGATGGATTCATAGACAGTCAGATCTTGGGGAGAGATGTCAGTGCGCACGATCTGGATCGTGCGCGGCACTCGTGGCCTCGAACGCCGCGAAGTGCCAACGCGGAGACGCGTCGGATTCACGAGCGCCAGATCGTGCAGGGCGAGGACAGCGTCGGCCATGAGAAACGCATCCTCTCCGACTCGCAGGACAGCCTCCATGTAGGCCTCACGCCCAGTAACGGGCACGTCATCGAAACGGTAGAGGCCGTAGGAGATGTGGGTAAGCCCACCGCGTCGCAGGACCATGCCGAGCGCGATCAACGGGACCGCCAGTTCGGCTGCGTCCTTCGTTGTGAAGTATCCATACCGTTCAAAGGCACGTTCGTGCAGCTTTCGCCTATAAGTTGCCCGAAGTTCGCTCACCGCCCACCGTCCTTGAGTCACAAGTTATACGAAAACGTTATAGTTGTGACACGACGAAGTCAATGGGACTCTCGACAGTCCTCGGAACTTAGGCTCGGCCGGGAGTGGTTCGGGGCCTACCTGTCCCGATCGAGGGTGTTCAGGATGTAGGTCCTCATGAAGACCTGCACGTCACTTTGCCGAATGCGGTAAGTCGGTCGCGCACCTGTCATCAATGCCCGCGCCGGGAGCTTTCCGGAGTCGATCTGGTTTCGCACCCACCGAGCTGAGACCCCACCTATGTAGCGGGCCACGTCCTCGGTGCTCAGCCAACCCTCTCCCGTTCCCATGAGATCCCACTTGCCCGACTTGCCCGCGAGTCAAGGCAAACGAGGTCTCTCAGCCACGGAATGAAAGGAAAGCTCGGCACGGTCGACCTCGACGACCTCGACTTGAACAGGACTGTCTGTTTTCCTCGTGATCAAGGCATTTTCACGAAGGAGATCAGATGGACATCAACTCTTGGCTGGCCGCACATCGCATTGATCCGGCCACCCTCAACTCCCAGCCAGTCGTCGATATCGGAGGGATCCAACTCGAATTTGAGAGCATCGCACAACGTTTCGAACACCCGGAAATCGTGGCCGCGGCAGGCGCGTCACTGCCCCGCGGAGTCCTCCTCATGGGGCCCGCCGGCGTCGGCAAAACCACCTGGTCACGCTGGTTAGCGAAACGCTTGGCCGGGATGGACCTCTACGAGGTCGGCCCAGAAGAGCTCACGGCCGACCGCATCCGTGACGGCTTCGCCGTGCTGCGTGACAAGCCATCCATTCTGTTCATCGAGGACGTCGATCTCTTCGGCCTCGAGCGCAGCCGGTTTGGCGCAACCGATCTTTCTGGCGGCGTAACCAAGGCCCTCCTGGGCGCCATGGACGGCATGGTCGACTCGCCTTGGCCCCTGGTGATCGGGGCGACGACCATGAGCAAGTTCTCCCTCGAGCCCGCGCTGATTCGGGCCGGCAGGCTCGGACTGCACATCACCCTCGAGGCGCCGTTGACCGCCGAGCGTCGCGCTCTGCTTGATACGTTCGCCTCTTCACGTGCCATCGCATCGGATGTCGACTGGGACGCCATCGCCGAGCTGACGGCCGGCTGGACACCGGCAGATCTGCGGCAGGCTCTCGATGACGCTTTCGGTGTTGCCGTCGCCGGCGGCCGTCTGATCGTGGAGGCTGCCGACATCAAGACAGCATTCGGCCGCCGCGGCGCGATCGAACCCACGACCGAGGTCTGGGACCCGTGGCGGACCGCAGTCCACGAGTCCGGCCACGTGGCCGTGGCCCTGGCCCTGCAAGGCCCCGCGTTCATCCGTTCGGTCTCCATCAAACCCCTCGGGGGAATGACCAAAACCGGTGAGGATGGCCAGGGGATGGCCGACCTTCCGGCCGATCGAGTCCGCTCGATGTTCGCGGTCGCATACGGAGGCCTCTCTGCCGAAAAGGCAGTGCTCGGCGCCGGCACCCTCGGCGTGCTCGATGACATCAGGACCGCCACACACGACATCGAAGTCTTCCTCGCCTGCGGCCTCGACGAAGGGTTCCCTCCGATCGACCTCCGTGAGCTCAAGCACCTGGCTTCAGAAAGGCTGAAGACCCTCCACTCGGTTGCGGTTACGCGACTCGCAGATCAGGCATGCGACACCGCTGACGCAATCGTCGCGGCGAACGTAGGCCCGATCGAGTTGTTCGCCAAGCACCTCGTCGAAAGCTCGGACCTCTCCGGGCGCGAGCTCAACAGGGCGCTTGAGGCCGCCGGCTTTCGGACGCTCGCCGCCGGCGGAGCGACGGAAACGATCGTCCACTCCGATAGGTTCACAGGTGACCAGGCGGAGGCCTGACCCCACGTCGCGTGGCGCCAGCCACGAGGAAGGAGCCAATCATGGCTACCGAAGCTGAGAGTCCAAAGCCCGAGGACATCCACCTCCAGCCCTTCGACGTTCTTCCGGAGACGGAACGCCGCCAGCTTCTGCTCAAGCAATGGACCGACGGGTTCGAAGAACATGGACCGACCATCATCATCGTTCGATCGATCGCGGAGAACCCGCTGTCATTCCAGATGAGCGAGGTCTTCCCGGAACTCGCCAGTCGAACCGGCAAGCTTCATCGCCGGTGGGCTGACTGCCAGCTCGCGTCCGACTCTGTCCGCTGGAGTTCCCACCTCGGTCGCCACCTGGTCTGCCTCATTCCCGCCGGCGGACGTTGGTTCGCCGGTCTGGAAACCACCGTGAACCACGTGGTCGTCGGCGACGGCTACAAGCACCCCATCGAGTGCCTCGAGGAACTCCGGGTGAGCCTCGTGATCCTCGTCGGGATTTACGCGGGCAGGGTCCTAGAGGCGCGGCGGCATCAGCCGGTAGGCCAGACGAAACCCGAGTCAGAGCCGGAGGTCGCCGGCGCCGAACCCGACAAGGGGGAGGTCGAGAGGGAGCCAACGGAAGAGGCCCGAGATCCGCCCGAATAGCCGGATCGCCAGATTGCCGCCCGAACGACGCCGAGGACAACCTCGGCGTCGTTTTGCGTCAAAGTCCCCAACATCCCGCAGCACGATCACCAAACAGGATCAGGCGCGTTGTGCCGTCCCCATAGGACCCCCGCAATCCAACGGGGGCAACGTTCGCCGTCGACAAAGGCGCGAGACGATTCGTCCAGCTGACCGTAGGACCAGCGGTCGGCGAAAGTATCCACAAACATCGGACCAACCGGGACGCCTCGATCAATCTCCTTTGCTCGTGCCTGCGATCTGGGTGTGATTGCCTCGGGTTGGTGGGGCCAGGCCGCCCTGGCCGCTACCAGCCACGCCCAGAACTCGCCAACGCTGCCGGTTGCGGCTGCGAGCCTCTCGGGGTCGAATAGGGGATCGAGGATGCCCCAGGTGGGGTCTGGCCTACTGTCGATGTAGTTTGGGCCGACCGGCGGAGTGGGGCGGTTGGGGACGATCCGACTCAACTTGGCAACTTCGGCGAGGTCGAGCCATTTGCGCCCGCGCGCAAGCAGGACAATGAGCCGATACTCGGCCATCGTGAGGGGAGCGAAAGGGCAGTCGCTCGGTTCCATTCAGAAGACGCTGTCGTCGAGCGGAATCGCACACGATCGCGACGAGCCCCACGCGGCTTGCCCGCAGGTTCGCATTGAGCGGGATGTCCGCTCGCTTGAAGCAGCCGGCGATCGTGATCGGACGGCCTTCCAGCAGATCTGACCGGCAAGTCTCCTTGAGGGCCGCCTGCCAGCCCTTGAGGCGCCGCTGGGCCTTCCTGACGTTGTGGCGGGACGGATGGTCAGACCCGTGGTTTTCGTCGAAGGTCATGACGATTCGGCGACCGACGAACCGAGTTCCGCACTCGGGGCAGTGACGCTCCGCGAGGCCTTCGCGAGCGAGGCGGTCCTTGTCGCCAGGCGGAAGGAAGCGAGGGCACGTCGCGTTCGGGCACGGCGGTGTAGGTCGCTCCTCGAGGTAGGAAACGAGCTCGGGCTTGATCTGCAGCGCCTGGAAGACGCTGACCAACTTCTCGAACGAGGCTGACCTTCCGACATCGTGAAGCGGATACCCGCGCTTGCGGGTCTTGATGGTCCGATAGCCGAGACCGCGGATGTCATCGCCCTTCCATCCGAGAAGGAACGTCCAGGCACGCCACGTGTCGCGCAGGTGCTCAAGCTCGTTCTCGGCGACCGGCTCCGGCTCGGTTGCGGCAAGGTCCTGCTGGCACCCAGCACACCGAACGACGTTGCCGACGACCTCGGGCGGATATGGTCCTCCGTGGCGACCACAGAAGCCGACCAGCTTCGTCGAATGCACTGGACATACGTCCATCAGCGGCAGAAAGCAGAACCGCGGGATCGTCCCGGTTGTGGCCAAGCACCGAGGACAGAAGCGAAGGTGGCCGGCATCACCCAGGGCAGCAATGCTGAGATCAGGGTCGTTCGCCGCCCGGCGAAGGTCGGGCAGGAGCGTCAAGCCGACCATCTGCTCGAATGGGTTGCGCGTCAGGTGGGCGAGGCGCCGTAGGTCCCACACAGTTCCTGCGGCCCACATCGTCGCGCTCAAGTGTCGCCAATCAGTCGTGTGCGTGGCAACTACTTTGGACACACCCCCAAATTCCCAGCCATTCGCTCGATCTATGCGAAGCATGAACCCCAGCAGGGACTCGTCGGGCAACGGATCGAGCACGTGCGGGAACGGAGACTCCGTTCCGGGGAACGCAATCACAGTCACTAGATGACCGTGACCTTCGCAGACGAACCGCTCTCGCCGTCAGGACTGGCGCTGCCTGGGTCCCGGACGAGGACTTTCGTTTCTGGCGAGGCGAGCATGGCGGCGACCACTTCGTCGATGAGCGCCGCTCCGGGTATGTCGGAGAGGTGTCGAGCTGCGAGCCGTCGAATGATGCCGTCGACAACGTTTCGGACGTTCTGCATGGTTACCCGCTCACCGGGGTCCGTGTCGAAGAAGGAGTGAGTCAGGTGCGTGTGAATCCGGCTCGACCACATCGTTAGCCGCAGATCGGGGAAACGTTCGTTCAGGACTCCTTGCTCGTATCCGGCCAAGACGACCTTCACCTCCTCGGCGCTTAGGGAGGCGATATGGCACCAGGGTCGTTCCGAGGTCGACATCCTCTTTCGGAACTGACGCCACTGGGCTGAGCCCTTCTTGAGGATGAGCTCTTGAAACGGCATGTGGCCTTGCATGCCCTCGCAGACGATCACGAGACCGACCTTGGCACGCATCTTCTTCGCGACCTCATCGAGGAGCTGCTTCAGGTAGAGCAGGTCCTGAGACATGTGGCCATGGCCATCGTCGGTAATAACGAGACGCGTTCCACATCGCACCATCTCGCCGATTAGCCATCGGCGACGGGCCACGAACGTGCCCCGTGGGACGGTGCCGAAGTTGTCGATGAGGGAATCCTGTAGTCCAGCCAGGGAGGAGCGGTCGTCGGTGAGCGGGCTCCCGACAATTACAGGGGCGCGCGTCTGGCCCGTGTGCAGACGCTCAACTGGATGTCGATCTTGGTAGTCCTCAATCTCGACAGATTTGCCAGCCCCCGATAGGGCAGTCGCGATGTGCCAAGACCGATTGGCAAAGGCTTCGTCGAAGAGTTCGCGCAGTTTCCTCGCAGGCGGGGTCTCCAGATAGAAGTCGTCGAGCTGGACGACAGGCCGGGAGGTCTGGACCGGCTCATCGCTCAACCTAATCCACCCGAATTCGGTCTCGACTTGAGTGGCGGCCATCACTAATCCAACTCTCGTGGGACGCGACGACGGACCAATGGAATTACGATCGGCTCATCGACATCGTCATCGGGCCCCGGCAGCTTCGAGGGGTCTGTTTGCCAGGCCGGGCCTCGCTTCTGCGCTTCCGCCATTCGACGACGCTCCGCCAAGGCGTCAGCGGTGTGGATCTCATCTTGTTGGGCATCGAGGAAACGGGCTCGCGACGCTTCCTTCGCAATCCGCTTGCGCTCGCGGGCCATTTTCTGGGAGTCGGCCACGATGGTCGTAAGGTTCCCTGACGATGTCCGATGGGCCGTCGCCTTCGGCTCCTTCATCATCTTCCGCTCCGCATCCTGCTCCCAGACCGAGATGCGTCGAGAGGCATACTTCGGGCAATGAGCGGCGCCGAGAATGGTTGCGTCCTCGCCCATGAGGTAGATGGTGCCGATATCGCGCTTGTCCCAGAGCACGGCAACGTAGTCGTCGCGCAACCGCGCGGTCAGGCCCTCTTCGCCGACATACCAATTGCCCTTGAAGCTGACGCCGCCACCCTGAACGAGATACATGCCCTTCGGGTGCTTGGGATTCCAGGAACGCTTGAGGAGCAGCTTCCGCTCGTCCGACGACACCATCGATTGCGGAACGCCGAACTTGGCGGCATCAAGGTCCCAGATGACGTTTCGAGGGCCTTGGCGGAGTTCGTCCCAGTCCTGCATGTAGCCATCGACGATTGCGCGGTAGAAGAGCTCCTCGAGGTCCGTAAACGTGATCCCGCTCCTGAGCGCCCCAGCTTGCGAATCGTAGGTTCCGCGATCGGTGGGGCTGCTCTTGGTCGTGCCAGCCAGGCGGTGAGTGAACCTCTCGGTGATCCATCGGAACAAGGCTTCGACCACGCCCTTGACCGACGGGGCGTAAGGAGGTGCGAACGACTGGTTGATGCCGAAACGATCGACCAGGACGACCGTGCTGAGCTCTGAGGTGATGATCTTGCCCCGGTCACTCAGGATTTCGGCCGGGCGCCCGTAGCACGGCCACGGATTTAGGCATTTGAAGCGACGCAGGATCTCATCCTTGGGCTCCATTGCCTGCTTGATCAGGCGAAGGTAATCCTCCTCGGTCAGCGCCCTGGGGCTCAAGACTGCCGCCACGATCGCGCCAGTCTTCACATCGATCAAGACCGCTGCGTGGACTCGCTCGGTAAGCTCGGCGCCCTCGTCGCTGACTACGAAGACATCCATGTAGTGCTCGTCGACGTTGAGAATGAGCATCGGGCTTGGGATCGTCCGAACGTATCCCAACACCGAAGTGGCGGAGTGGGGGATATGGGCGAGATCCGCACGAGCGTTGCGGATGCCCACGTCGATCTTCTCGAGGTTCTTTGCGTAGTGATACACCTGCCAGTAGGAAGGCATTGGCGGGAGGACACCAGTCGCCTTGAAGGCCGCCATGGCGGCTTTCTTGAGCTCTGGCGCTTCGGTAATGTGAACGTAGGTAAGCTTCGGCTTGGTCTTCCTCTGGACCAAGAGCTTCCGGACGGGTTCAAGGAACGCAGAGTCCATCTCGGAGCGCCGGGGGCCTAGATGGACATATGGGACGAGGGCCTCCTCGCCGCCGGCCTCGCCTTTTCGCACCAGTTGCTCGACCCGCTTCTTGCCCAAGCCCTCGACTTCCCCCACCTCGGCATAGCTCGAATTGCTCACCAAGACGGACTGGACGATGCGCAGATTCCGGAGAAAGCCGGATCGCTGGGGCTCCGGAAGACTGTTTGGATCGACAGTCTTGCCAGGAAGAAGCCCTGCCGGCTTCGGCTCTGGCACTGGCTGATTCGACCTGAACTCTGCTATTGAAACCGGTAGCCGCGGTGGTGCGACCGCTGCCATTGACGGCGGCAGGAGCCGCAGGGGTGTGTCGAGATCGAGCAGGACCGCATCGAGATCGACGACAAGACGTCCTTCCGTCACAGCTATTGCGATCCGCCGCCAAGCCGACTCGGTTACGAGGCGCTCCCCGAATCGCGACCCGAGAGCCGAGGCGAGCTCGCGAATGGATACCGGCTCGACCTGCAGCAGCCGCAACTCAATCTCGGGAGCGACCTCGTCGTAACCGACGAAAGGGAGCAGGTAGGCATTGAGTCGACGCAGGTTGAACAGATAGAGGTCGCTTATCGCACCTGGGAGGAACAGGCCGAACCATCCACCCAGACGGGTAAAATGCATCGTCGCGGCCGCGAGCTTGGCCTCGGATTGAGCGTCGCTCTTGAGATCCTCGATGCTCGCTTCGACCCCATACGGAGCCCCTGTAGCGAGCACCCCGACCCAATCTATGTAGTAGTCGTGGTCGGTTCCGTCGAACCGATACGGGATTACGTAAGGGGTCGGGAGCTTCCATCCGAGCTTGTGGGCCTTGGCGAAAGAGGTCCCAATATCGCCACGCTGCGTGTAGGCGACCAACGGATTGAAGGCCTGGTAGAGAAGAGCGTCGCGCTCCTCCTGCGTCGCATAGGGCAATGCCTTGCGGAACTCCTTGCCCAAACCGGTCTTGCCGTAGGGCAGCCATCCCGAGATGGTCTTGCCGGCCATCTTGAAGATGTCGAGGCCTTGTTCGCCGGACGCGGGCGGAGCGAGTTCGGAAGACGGATCTGCGTTGATCGAGGCCGATTTCGCGGATGACATGAGGGGAAGCTCCTGTCGGTGCATTCCTTCCCGAGTATCACCGGGCCTATGACCCTATGTCGATGTCGTCGCTGCCGATCGTGCCGATCGTGCCGGTTATGCCCCTCGAAATCCTCTTCGGCGGGTTCTCCGAGCCGATTCACCAACTTTCAGGGTCAATTCGTGCTCAGAGGCCGCTCGAAGGACACGATTCGTGCAATCTGGGACATGATTCGCGCAAAACCAGGTCCTACTTCGTGCAATTCACCAACCGGGCGAGTGGTCGGGGCGGTGGGACTCGAACCCACGATCTCGTGCTCCCAAAGCACGTGCCTTACCAGCTAGGCCACACCCCGAGGCGTCAATGATACGGCGCCAGACCGGTTGATCGGGGGAAACGGAGCTGCGGACGCCCCGTGAACCGATGGGCGTTCTGAATCGAACCAGCTCCTGAGCGAGAAGGTCGACGAAGAACCCGAGACTTGGCGATCGCGCCGCTCAGCAACCTCGATCGGTCGACGATCGGCGAGCACCGCCGCCCGGCTAGAAGTCCGTGATCCGCACTGCTCGGTCCAGGTACTTGGAACGGAACTCCGCGTTGAGCCGCAGGACCTCGGCCTCCGGGCCTACGAAGGAGCAGCGCAGGCAGTAGTACTCGGCTTTGTCCGAGTCGTAGAGCATGTCCATGTCGATTTCCCGCATCAGGCAGCGCGGGCAGCGGTAATTCAGCTTGCCTTTTCGACCTTGAGCCATGTGCGCAATTCTCCAACACCCGTGATCGACTTCTTGATGCCGATGGTGTACATCGGCGAAAACGCGATCCCCTCGCGGAAATAGCCGGCCGCGGCTCCGGCGGTGTCGGCCGCATCCGACCGCATCGAGAGCTTCGTATCGACCTGAGGCACGACCGCCTCAGCCGATTCGATCCCGTCCACTGCCGCCTCGCGGGATTTGTAGGCGTAGTCGATCGATTCGGTCCCGAACTTCCCGTTGAGCGTCAGCCGGACGCCGGTCAGGTCCTCCGAATACTCGGTCGTCCCATAGCAGGCGGTCAGGTATTCGTTGATCTCGACCTCGGCTTCGGGATCGGTCGTCTGTACGATCTTTCGGACGATCTCGATCTCGCCGGTTCCCTCGGTCAGACGGAAGACCGATTGGACCCCGATCGTGAACTTCTCGAATTCGATGGCCACCGGATCGAGCGTCACGACACGGGTGTCGCCCTCCTCCGAGAAGGAAGCCTGCGTTCGGCAGGCGCAGAGGTCGACTTCCTCCCCGGCGTGGCCGAACTTGGCGCTCTTGACGGCTCCTTCGCCCGCGTAGTGGGTGAAATAGCCGGCCCGGTAGAGCGACTGAATGAGGAACGGGTAGGAGGCGTCCTGGATGTGCGCCGTGCCGACGCCGCAGGGACGGATCAGCTTGGCCGCATACGGCCGCAGGTCCACCATGGCGCCGCCCTGGTTCATGTCAAGGCAGAACCGCATCCAGGGGTCCACGAACCAGAACTGCTGGCGTTTGGAGCCGTACAGGATGTCTTTCCAGAGCGAGACTTCCGGGCGGGAGTACGGGCGGTCCGATCGGTATGCGTCGGCGAACTCGCTCACTGTGAGGTCGACGGCCTGGCCGTCTTTTTTGAGCTGGCCGTAGTACGCCATGCCGTCTTCGTAGCTCTTGAGCAGGAAGTCGTAGTCGGCTTCCCAGCGTCCGCTCTTGCTCATCCAGCCCGGCCCGACGAACATCATGTTGTAGGAGTAGCCGCGGTTGAAACGCGCCATCGCCCGGTACTGGTCGACGATGTTCATGAAGTAGGGGATCTCGCGGTCCTCGTAGACCATGCCCCGCAGGATGTTCTGCGGATGCGTGCCGTAGTAGGAACCGGGCCCGTCGAACACAGCCATCAGATCGCGCGACAGATGCGGCACGGCCACGATCCCGATGTCGTCGGATTCGTCGGAAGCGGGGCAGTGGATGTTGCGCTTCGACGGGATCCACGGGTTCCATGGGCCGCCGTCGAGGAGCGTGTACCACGAGTTGTTGGCGTTGTGGTAGGCCTTGGGACCCTCTTCCCAGCACGTGGCCACCGCGGCCTTGATCATCGGGTAGCGCTCTTTGATGTAGTTGACCAGCTCGGCGTCCATGTAATACGAGCCGGTCGAGGTCGGCAGGAAGCCGAAGACCTCCTGGAACTTGCCGAAGACTTCGTCGACGATCGCTCGCTTGTCCTCTATCGAGAAGAGCCAGATTGCGAGTTCCTTCGAGTGGAACTTCTCGCGGAACTGGGCACACTGGATGCCCAGGAAAGTCGACCCGATCTCGTCGCCGTACTTCTCGTGGTCCGCCTTTGCGAGCGCCACAGCCTCTTCGTTGAAGAGGCTGGCGTAGGTCATCTGGATCGTGGTCCGGATGCCGTTGTCGTGGGCGACGCGCTGCTGAGTGCGGAAGATGTCCAGCGACTCGCCGATCACGCCGCTTCTCCCGATGTCCTCGGCCTTGCCTTCCTCCGCCTCTTTCTGGAGATACTCGGGCACCAGTTCCGGCCGATGGATCACGGTCAGGTAGAAGGTCGTCATCGAGAGTCCTTTGTTGCGTGCGTCCGGCGCGTGGCCGCCGACGATCTTGCTCGGTCGCTCGAACCGCCCGTCTCGCCGCGTCACGGGACGCTGATTATCTCGCTTCGCCGGCCGACGAGAGGCCGCCGCGGCCGCTGGCCGAGCCGTCGGACGATTGGCTGCCACTCGCTAGCGGCCGACCAGGATTCGCGCCCAGAACGGTGGTATCTCGGCCGCCAGCGCGCCGCCGCCGGCGATGACGGCGTCCCCGTTCAGGGCGTCCGTCCAGACTCCATCGTGGGGCGCCGCGACGCGCACTTTCGCCGCCAGCTCCGACGCGTTGAGCATTACCACGACCGCCTCTCCCTCGACTTCGCGCACGAACGCCAGCTGTTCGTCGGCCACGTACAGCTGGCGGTATCCCCCGTGCCGGAGCGCCGTCAGCTCCGCCCGAACAGTCGACAGCCTCGCGATCGCACCGGCCAGCGCGGGTTCGGCGCCCAACCCCGGAGACGTGCCCAGTTCGAGTGCCGGCCGGACCGGGCTGTCGTCGCCCGGGCGTCTTCGGCCTTCCATCGCCCATTCGGAGCCGTAATAGATCGACGGCACGCCCGGCATCGTGAACAGCAGGCAGTGCAGCGGATACAGGTGCTCGCGGCGGGCGAGCATGCTGGCGACTCGGTCCTGGTCGTGGTTGTCGACGAAGTTGTACAAGGGCAGGTCTCGGTAGATCCCGTTCGGGCCGAACTGGCGGTCGAGGGCATATGCGATCTCGAAGTAGTTGCGATCGACCAGGCTCGAGTGGAGCCCCTTGTAGCACTCGTAGTTGGTGACCGAGTCGAGCGTCTGCGGGTTCGCCCAGCGCCGATAGTCGCCGTGCACGATTTCACCGAGCAGCCAGAAGTCTGGCCTCTGCTCCCGGCATCGGGCGGCCAGTTCCCTCTGGAAGCCAATGTCGAGCACGTCGGCGGCGTCGAGTCGAAGTCCGTCGATCCCAAAGTCGTCGATCCAGCTTCTTACGGCACCGAACAGATGCTCACGCACGGCCGGATTCCCCACGTCGAGCTTCACGAGGTCGAAATGGCCGTTCCAACCCTCGTAGGCGAACGGGTCGCCGTGTGGGCTGTGGGCGTCGAAGCGGAGGCCGGCGAACCAATCGCGATAGGCCGAACTCCGGCCGTTTGTCAGGACGTCGCGGAAGGCCCAGAAGTCGCGGCCCACGTGATTGAAGACGCCGTCGAGGACGACCCGGATCCCGGCATCGTGACAGGCCGCGACCAGATCACGCAGGGTCTCGTCCGTGCCCAGCCGCCGATCGACATGGTAGTAGTCGGCAGTGTCGTAGCCGTGGGCGGTCGACTCGAAGACCGGGCCCAGGTACAGCGCGTTGACGCCGATCTCGCGCATGTGACCGAGCCAGCCCTGGAGCCTCTCGAGCCTCGGCACGGGCGCCGCGCCGAAGTCGTTGCGTGGCGGCGCGCCGCACATCCCGAGCGGGTAGACGTGATAGAAGAATGCGTCCCAGGCCCAATGTGCCAACGGTCTGTTCCTCCAGGAGGCAAGGCCACGCGCGACGGCTCTAGAACCCGAGCCCGGCCAGGATCGAGTGCATGCGGCGCGCAGCGCGGCCGCGGTGGGAGATTCGGTTCTTGGCTTGCGCCGTCCATTCGCCGAGCGTCCGGCCGCCGGGCAGTTCCACGGCGGGCTCGAATATCGGGTCGTAGCCGAAGCCGCCGCCGCCTCGGGGAGCGAGGGCGATGCGGCCCTCGAGAGTTCCCTGCGCGAATCGGAGCGGGATTCCGCCACGCGGCCCGGCGGCCTCGGGGAGCGCCAGCGCCAGCGCGCAGCGATAGCGCGCCGTCCGCCGCTCCGGCGGAAGACCCGTCAGCTCGCGGAGTAACTTGAGGTTGTTGTCCTGGTCCGTGGCGTTCTCGCCGGCGTAGCGACGCGTCCGGACACCCGGACCGCCGCCGAGCGCATCGACCTCGATGCCGGAATCGTCGGCCAGGGTTGGAAGGCCGGAGAGTGCCGCGAAAAAGCGGGCCTTCTTGGCCGCGTTCGATTTGAACGTTTCGCCGTCTTCGATCGCGTCGCCCGGGAGGCCGATGTCGTCGAGCGAGACCAGCTCCGCTCGGAGCGGGCCCAGCAGTTCGCGCAGTTCCCGGAGCTTGTGGGCCGATCGAGTGGCGACCAGCAGGCGCGATCGGTCGGACACGGCTGCAGCGGTCGGAGCCTTCACCTGGGCCGCGGCTCGTTAGCGCTTCACCGAGGCCAGCGCCTCGGCTTGCGCTGCGAAGAGGCGCTCCAGCCCGCCGGCCGCGAGATCGAGCATCCGGTCGAGGTCGGCCCGTTCGAACGGCTTGCCTTCGGCCGTGCCCTGCAGTTCGACGTATCGGCCCGCGTCGGTCGCGACGACGTTGAAATCCACGTCCGCCTTCGAATCCTCGGAATAATCCAAATCCAGGTACGTCACGCCACTCAGGAGTCCGACGCTCACGGCGGCCACGCGACCGACGAGGCAGCGCTCCATGCCGTACGTGGTGAGGGCAGCGGCCAGGGCGACCCAGCCGCCCGTGACCGACGCGGTTCGCGTGCCGCCGTCGGCGTTGATCACGTCGCAGTCTACGGTGATCGTCCGCTCGCCGAGCTTCGCCATGTCGACCACGCCTCGCAGCGAGCGGCCGACCAGGCGCTGGATCTCGTAGGTCCGCCCACCGAGCTTGCCCTTGGTGGCCTCGCGGATGCTCCGTTCGCTGGTGGCCCGCGGCAGCATGCTGTACTCGGCGGTGACCCAGCCGGTGCCCTTGCCTCGGAGGTGGGGCGGGGTCTTGTCCTCGATCGTGGCCGCGCACAGGACCTCGGTGCCGCCGAGCTTGATCAGGCACGAACCTTCGGCCCACTTCTGGACGCCGAGGGTCATCGAAATCGGGCGCAGGTCGCCCGGCAGGCGCCCGTCGGCCCGTTTGAGGGATTGGGCTCCGATAGTCATTGTCCGGTCTCCTTGCCGCTTGCAGACGTAGCCCGGACCCACCGATCGTCGCCTGCAACTCGTTCGGTCGGCCGGCTCATTCTTGCGTTGGCTCCTGGTGCTTTTCGTCCACGCACCTTCAGGTGCGCTCGCTCCGATCGCCAGGCCTGCGTGGCGCCTCGTCGTCGCCCTGGCCCGCCGCCAGATTTGCGCTCGTCGACCCGGCCGTCTGCGACGCGTGACCGGCAGATCCGGGCTTGGCGTCTGTTGCCTGACGCGCCGCGGCGGCGGCTCTCTCTTCGATCTTGGCAGCATCCCACAGCTCGTCGAGCTCGGCCAGCCCGAGATCGCGGAGCCGCACGTTCCGCTGGCGGGCCATCCGCTCAACTCGGCGGAAACGGGCACGGAACTTGTCCGCCGCCGCCCGAAGCGCGTCCTCGGCGTCCACGCCGTGGCGGCGGGCCAGATTCGTGACGACGAGGAGCAGGTCGCCGACCTCCTCGCGTTTCTCGGGCGCTGTGGTCGCGGCGTCCAGCTCAGCGAGCTCTTCGTTGATCTTGTCGAGCACGCCGACGATGTCGGGCCAGTCGTAGCCGAGGTGGGCCGCGCGCTCCTGCATCTCCTGGGCGGCGGCCAGCGCGGGCATGGACCGGGAGATACCGTCGAGGGCGCTTCGAACCTCGGCCGGCTCGGCGGCCTCATCGGCGGCCTGCTCGCGCTCGGCCCGCTTGATCTGCTCCCACTGGCGGTTGACGTCGCTCGCGGTTTCCGCCTGCGCGTCGCCGAACACGTGCGGGTGTCGCCGGACGATCTTGCGCCCGATCGACGCCTGGACGTCCACCATGTCGAACACGCCGGCTTCGGCCGCGAGTTGAGCGTGCAGGACGATCTGCAGCAGCAAATCGCCCAGCTCGCCGGCCAGGTCGGGAGTGGCTTCCTCGCTCAGGGCGTCGTAGACCTCGTACGCCTCCTCGAGCAGGTGCTTCTTGAGGGAGAGGTGGGTCTGTTCGCGATCCCACGGGCAGCCGTCCGGCCGGCGCAGCCGATCGGCCATCCAGGGCAGCGCCCATGGGCCGGCCGGGGCAAGCTCGGGGGCGACGGGACCCAGGTACAGAGCGCCCGCCAGCGCCGCCTGCGAGAGCTCGCCCACCGTGGTTGTCTCCGCGATTCCGATGCGGCCGACCACGTGATCGGCCGGGTAGAGCCGGGCCAGGACGGCCAGCGCCGACTGGTCCGCCGGGGCATGTCGCCCCGGTAGTGGCGCAACCCCGCCGTCGGCGGGCGCAGCCGCGCGCATGATGCTCAGGGGCACCAGCAACAATGGGCGCGACGCTTCGATTGGGAACGAGGCCAGGCGCTCGGGAGCGACGACCTGCAGACCGGCGGAGGCGTCCAGCCCCCAGCGAATGCGGGCCTCGGCGACGAGCGCGTCGAGCACGTTGTCCTACGAAGCTCCTACGGTGTCGGCGAGGCGGGGGTGATCGCCGTAAGCCCGGCCTGGTCTGTCCAGATGTTGGTGGCGGCCGTCAGGTCGCTCAGCCACGTAGTGAACGCAGACTTCTTGAGGTCCGGCTGCTGCGTGGCATCTGGCACTCTCGTTTCCTCGGCGATCACCTTGAAGAGGTAGTAACCGTCGCTGTTCTTGACCAGGCGGCTCAAGCCGCCGACGGGAGCCTGGAAGATCGCGTCTTCGAGGTCCGAGCCGAGCTGGTAGTGCTGCGATATCCATCCCATGTCGCCGCCGGCGCTGGCGTCGGGTGCCTCTGAGTACTGCCCGGCCACGGCCGCAAAATCGGTCCCGGTTGCGACCGCCAGCTGAGCGTCTGCGATGCGCTGCGCCGGCGGTGGCCGAACGCCCTGGAAGTCGACGACGATATAGCCCATCGCCGGCTCGAGGAGGGGCGCCATGAGGCCCGGAGCCAGACCCGGTGCAAATATCGCGGCCGGGACGGTCGTCAATCCCAGGCCCTGCTGGTTGGCTGCGGAGCCGACGAAGAGCGCGTTGGGTAGCCACGGCAGGTCGCCGCCGACGCTGGCGACGTATGGGTCATCGTTGTTCTTGGTATCCATGGCCAGCTTGGTGAACTGCGTCAGATCCTTCTGGAGGGTTGCGTATGCGGCGTCGGCGCGCGATTTGGCCTCGGCCCAGGCCGGGTCGGTCTGAGGCAGTGACGAGGCCGAAGTCGTGTCGTGGTTGGGGGCGAAGATCATGATCTTGATCTTGGCCTCCATTCCATCTCCCAGCTGACCGTAGCCTGACCCGATGAAGATCTCCTGGACATGGCGGTTCGATGTAGAGCCGGTGACGTACTGGCTCTCGACCGAGGTCTGGATCGCCGCCTTGATGGCCTCGTCACGAGCTGCGCTGCGATAGTCGCTGCCGCTGGCGGCCTGTCCGATCGCATCCTTCCAGCCGTTGTCCACGCTAGGCGCAACGATCTGAGTGACCGTTGCGAAGCGATAGATGCCGTCCTTGCCTTTGAACACCGTCGTAATGTCGTTGAGGTTCTTCAAGTTGAAGATCGCGTCGACAAAGTCGGGATCGACGTTCAAGCCGTCTCTGGTCACGAGGCCCATGTCGCCCGAGGCGCTGATGGTGCCCAGGACCTGCGACGCCGTGAAGACGTCGTCCCATTTCTGGGCTCCGGATTTGATGGAGTCGAGATAGCCCTGGGCCTTGGTCTGGGCGGCCGTCAATTCAGCCGCCGTCGCAGCCGGCGCCGGTGGCGTCGGATTCGTCTGTACGGCGATGATCTTGACGTGGCGCATTTCCGGCAGAGTGCCGTCCTTCACGATCTGCGCGTCGACGTCCGCGTCCGTCACGGTTATGCCGTGCTTGTCGGCGTACTGCTGGAGCGTCAGTCCCTCGGTGAGCTGGTTGAGGGCATCGGAATACAGCGTCGCGACGACTTCGGCGGAAACGACGGAGCTCGTCACGTTCTGGTAATCCGCCGTCGTGAGCGTGCCCTGGTTGCGCAGGGTGTCGTAATTCTTCAGCACTCGCTCATCGCGGGCGAGGTTGACTGCCGCGCGCGTGCGCACCGAGTCCTTGCTGACTGCGACACCGCCGACCGACGCGACGGCAACGCCGTGGTCCGCATACCAGTTGGAGAACAGCACCCCAGCCAGCAACGCCAGCGCCGCCAGACTGGCGACGCCGAAGGCGGCATTGAGGTAGAGCGCTCGCCTTGTATCAACCTGGCGGGTGCGGCGGCGCGTGGGCTTCGTGGTCGGGGGCCGGAAGGTCATCTGGGCGTCCTGGTGTGGGCTGGCCTCGGCGAGACGCGCCGGGGGTGACGAGGCCGTATGCTACCGCATTCCGCCACGTGACCGGCGGGCGGCGCGGCCGGGCCCGACCCGTGTGGATTGTCGCTCACGACGAAAGGACCGATCCTGAAAGGCCGCCGACGCCCCGGCCGGCGGTTCGTGACCACTTTCAGTCGTCCCGTCGGCGGTCGGTCAGCCTATCCACCACGGCGTGGTATGCCTCCGCCTGATGAGCCCAGCTGAGTTCGTCGACCCGTTTCGCGGTCCGTCCGACCCTGGCTTCGCGGTCTTCGCGATCGTCCACCAGGTGCAGAATCACCTTCGCCAGCGATTCCGCATCGCCGGGCTCGTAGAGCGAGAGAGAGTCCTGGCCGAAGTAGAGCTCCACCGTCGGCAGGCGAGTCGCCGCCACCGGCTTCTCCATCGCGCCGTACTCGAGGACCTTCGTCGAGAGGCTGACTTCGGAGTAAGAATCGAGGCGCGTGGCCGCCACGCCGATGTCGGCGGCTGCGACGGCTGCCGCCACCATGTCGATCGGGATGCGTCCGGGCAGCTCCACGCTGTCGCCGATCCCCAACTCAACCGCGAGCGCCCGGAGCGAGTCCTCGGCGTCGCCGCGGCCGTACAACGTGGCCACGACCTTGAGCGACGGGCGTTCGCGCCGCAAAGCCGCCACCGCCCGCAGTACCACGTCCAGTTCGTAGGTGGGCGTGATCGCGCCCGTGTACACGAGACGGAGCACGTCGTCGGCCATGAAGTCGCGGCGCGGATGCGCGGCCGGCGAGAAGAGCCGCAGGTCCGGGCTGTTCATCACCACGGTCAATCGGGCAGGGTCGGCGCCGCGTTTGCGCAGTCTCTCGGCGAGAGGCTCGTTGACGGTCAGCAGCTCGTTCGCCACCCCGATCGACATCCTCTCCTGGAGCAGCAACAGCTTGTATGAGATCGGGTTCGCCGCCCTGGGAAAGCGTCCCCGGAAGAACTCCGGCATCGCCTCATGCAGGTCCAGCAAGACCGGCACCCCGACCATCTTGAGCGGCAGCGCTGCGAAGACGAGGTAGTCCGGCAGGGTGTGGACCTGGACCATTCCGTAGTGCCGGCGGCGCTGAGCCCCGGCGGCGGCAAACATCGCCCGGACCAGGAAGAAGCCGTACTCCATCAGGTAGATGGGCAGGCCCGCGCCCTGATGGCGGCGGACCGGTAGCCGGCGAACCTTCACGCCTTCGATCACGGCGGTCGCGGGATCGCCGGGATGCTGGAGGCCGATTACGTCGACTTCCCATCCGGCGGCGACGAGCGACTCGGCTTCACGGCGAACGCGCGGGTCTTCCTCGTAGTAGGCGTGGACGATCATGCAGATCGGCCGGCGCCTCGGCCGGGCGCTCATGCGCCCACCGTCACGCGCGGCGCCGTCGACGCCAGAACGGATGCGATGCGTTCCGGGGCCCCCGCGCTCACGAGGCGAAGGTTGGCCGCCCGGTCCGTTGCCTGGCGGCCGGATGAGTCTCGCGGCGCGCGCGAGTCGAGCTCGCGAACGGCGGCCGACACATCGAGTCCGACGAGAACGGCCGAACTGTCGGGCCCGCCCACGGTTTCAACCCATTCGGTGGTCGTCCGGAGCACGAGGCAAGGAACGCCAAGCCAGGCCGACTCACGCTGGACTCCGCCAGAGTCAGTCAGCACGGCGGCGGCGTGCAGCTGCAACGCGAGCGAGGTGCGGTAGCCCTGCGGCTCGATGACGATGACGTTCGGCGGAAGGACGATCTGCGCGGCGTCGAGGGCGGCCCGGGTCCCGGGATGGAGCGCGAGCACGACCGGCCGGTCCGGTGCGGCAACGGCACCGAGAAGCGCGGTCCAGGCCGTCATCGCCTCAAGGCTGCGGTTCTCGGCCCGGTGGACGGTGGCGAAGAGAAAACCCCCGGTGGCGATCGGCAGGTTGAGTCGCGAGGCCAGCGCCGCCAGAACGGCCGGGCCCCGGACCTCGGCTGAGACTCGAGCCGCCAGGTCGAGCATCAGATCGCCGACCTCGACCACTCCGGCGGTGATTCCCTCGGCGGTCAGGTTGTCCACGGCTGCGGGAGTGGGGGCGAAGAGCCAGCTCGAGAGGTGGTCCGCAACCACGCGGTTGAGCTCCTCGGGCATGCGGCGGTCGAAGCTGCGCAGGCCTGCCTCGATGTGCGCCACCGGAATTCCGAGCTTCGCCGCGGCCAGTGCCCCGGCCAGCGTGGAGTTGGTGTCGCCGTATACGACTACGGCGTCGGGCGTCGCGGCGCGCAGGAGCGGCTCCAGGGCGATCAACATTCGGCCCGTCTGGTCGCCATGGCCGCCGCCGCCGATTCCGAGACTGTGGTCCGGCTCGGCCAGGCCCAGCTCGGCGAAGAAGGCACCCGCCATGGCGTTGTCGTAGTGCTGGCCCGTGTCCACGAAGATCTCCTCGTGGTCGCGGCGCAGCGCGGGCTGCAGCGCCGCCGCTTTGATCAGCTGCGGCCGCGTTCCGACGACGCTGACGATTCGCACGATCGGCGCTCGCTAAGAGGGAGTGGCGGCTCGACGCCGCGTGGCGGCCTGGACACCGATCCCGAAGTAGCGAACCGCCGCCGGCAGTTCGACCTCGCGCAGGCTATTCCGGCCGTCGAAGAGCACTTCGAGCCTTGGATAGAGCGAGAAATCCAGGGACCGCCAAAGCCTGTCTCCGGTCTGAGTGACGATCGCCCGGAATGGCGCGGACTCCCCCCAGTGATAAGGCTTGGCGCAGCTGCGTGCGATCTCTTCGTCCGACAGGAGCGGGTCGTAGGCCCAGACCTCGGCGCCGTGGAAACCGAGCCGATCGATCAGGGGCAGGGCCCGAGAATATGCGAGTTCCTTGACGTTCTCGCGGTAGGTCAGCCCCAGGACGAGGATCTGGGCGTCGTCCAGGCCGCCGAGTTGCGATTCGATCGTCTTGATGACCGAGCCCAGCACGCCGTCATTGGTTCGACGAGCGGTGGCCACGACCTCCAGATCCGGCGCGCGGCTCAAGAGCAGGTGCGGGTAGACCGGAATGCAGTGGCCGCCGACGCCGATCCCCGGCTGGTGGATATGCGAATACGGCTGGCTGTTGGCCGCAGCGATCACTTCCTGGATGTCCACGCCGGCGCGGTCCGCGAAGCGGGCGAACTCGTTGGCCAGGGCGATGTTGACGTCTCGGTATGTCGTATCGGCGAGCTTGCTGAACTCGGCCGCCTCGGCGCCGCTCATGGCCACGATCTCCGCATCGAGCACGGAGTCGTAGAAGACGGCGGCGCGGCGCGTCGACTCGGGGCCGACGCCACCGACCAGTTTGGGGTAGGTGGCCAGGTTGGCGAAGACCGCGCCCGAATAGAGCCGCTCCGGCGAGAAGGCAACGAACAGGTCCTCGTCGCCGATCAAACCGCCGGCGGCTTCGAGTCGCGGCAGGAAACGGCCACGCGTGTCCCCGACGGGAAGAGTCGTCTCGAAGATCACGGTCAGGCCGGAGTGGACGCCACGGGAGATCGATTCCACGGCCGAATCCATGAAGCGGTAGTCCGGCTGGTGGGCGTCGTCGAGCATGACCGGCACTATCAGGACGGCCACGTCTGCCTGACGAACGGCCGCGGCGGCATCCGTGGTGGCCCGCAGACGCCCCGCCGCGTGGACTTCCGCCACTCCCTCGGCCAGGCCCGGCTCCTCGGTCACGTGCGAACGGCCGGCGTTGACCGCCGCCACGACGTCGGGATTGACGTCCACTGCCGTCACGTCCCAGCCGTGGCGGGCGAACTGCACCGCCAGGGGCAGGCCCATCTTGCCGGCCCCGACGACTACCGCTCGGCCGACTGTTCCGGCTTCGCCCGTCCACGGGGACGCGGGTCGGGGCGTGCCGTGGGCGCAGGGATTGATGGCGGGTCTGATGGCGCCGCCCAGAAAACTGGGGACGCCCGATGGGCTGGCGACGATTGTCATTCCGCGTTCAGCCTCGAAGGTAGATCCGAGAGGTCGATGGGTCGACGTTCAGCCGCGGCGGTCAGGAGGGCATTGGCAATCCCAACCGCCCAGAGTCCGTCTTCGCCCGGTACATACGGTCGATCGCCCGTCCGAAGGACGCGAACGAACTCGTCGAGCTGGGCGCGCAGCGGCTCGATGCTGACGACCGGGATCTCGGCCACGTCGCCGCTGAAGGTGGTGGCGTAGCCGGCGATCATCTGCGGCCGCTCCACGTTGGAGCGGGTGAAGGTCAGCCTCTGAGTCAGGTAATCCAACTCGAACATGCCTTCCTCACCGACAGCCATGAGGCTGCGACGTTTCGCCGGCGTGAGCCAGTCAACGTCGAGGAACCCCGTGGCGCCCGAGGGAAAGTGCATCAGGCCGAAGAGGAGGTCTTCGTGGGTGGCGTGGATCCGCTGGGCCGTCTCGGCGTAGACGCGTATCGGCCGCTCGCCGGCGATCCAGGAGAGCATATCCACGTCGTGGGTGCCCAGGTCAACGGTCACGCCCACGTCGCGAATGCGGGCCGGGAAGGGACCGGCGCGGCGGCTGGTGATGGCGTAGATCGTGGACAGCCAGCCGGCTCGCAGGAGGCGGCCCATCTCCAGGACTGCGGGGTTGTAGCGCTCGACGTGGCCGACCTGGACCCGGACGCCGCGCTTACGGGCCGCGCTGACGATGGCGATGGCGTCGTCCACAGTTGCGGCGAGCGGCTTCTCGACCAGGACCGGCAGGCCGCGCTCAATGGCGGCGAGGGCTAGAACGGTGTGATTGGTGGTGGGTGCCGCGATGACGAGGCCATCGAGATCCACGCCGGCAATCATGTCGAGCGGGTCGGTGAAACCCTGAGCGCCGGTCTGATCGACCGCGGCCGCCAGTGCCTCTGCCGTTGGGTCGGCGACTGCAGCGAGGACCGTCTCCGGGTGATTCGAGATCACACGAAGGTGGTTGCGGCCCATGGAGCCGAGGCCGGCCAGGCCGAGCCGCAGGGTAGCGCTCACGGTCTGGGCTCGCTCATCGCGGGTGCGTGACGTTCCACCGAAGCGCGGAGGGCCGCGATGACCTGGTCTTGCTCCGCCTCGGTGAGGCCCGGATACATGGGCAACGACATGCTGGTCGCCGCCGCGGCGTCCGTCACCGGCAGGTCCGCCTCGATGCCCAGCTCCAGAACGTACGGTGCCTTGTGGCAGGGGATCGGGTAGTAGATACCGCAGCTGACTCCGGCTTGCTTCATCTCGTCGACTATCTCGTCGCGGGCCTGACCCACCGAGATTGTGTACTGGTGATAGACGTGCGTCCGACCCTCCGGACACACGGGGAGTCGGATGGGAAGGTCGGCGAAGGCCTCGTCGTATCGGCCGGCGACGGCCTGGCGACGGGCCGTGTTCCGCTCGAGCTTGTCGAGCTGGACGAGTCCGATCGCCGCCGCAATGTCGGTCATTCGGAAGTTGTAGCCCAGGATCTCGTGGTGGTAGCGCTGGCGCATGCCCTGGTTGCGGTAGAGCCTGACCCAGTCGGCGAGGCGGTCGTCGTTGGTGTTGATGAAGCCGCCCTCGGCGGTGGTCATGTTCTTGGTGCCGTACAGGCTGAAGGCAGCGGTGCCGAAGCTGCCGGCGCGCCGCCCACGATAGAGCGCTCCGTGAGCCTGGCACGCATCCTCGACGACCACCAGACCGTGACGATCGGCGATCGCCTGAATGGCATCCATGTCCGCGATCACGCCGAAAAGGCTGACCGGGCAGATCGCTCGGGTCCGCGAGGTGATGGCGGCTTCGATCCGGCCGGCGTCCATCAGGTACGTGTCCGGCTCGATGTCGACGAATACCGGCGAGGCGCCGGTGAAGAGGATCGAGCTGACTGTCGCATTGAAGGTGTGCGACACGGTGATGACCTCGTCGCCGGGCTCCAGACCGAGGCCGGCCCAGATAGACATCAGGGCGACGGTGCCGTTGGACATTGCCAGGGCGTGCTTGCTGCCGCAGAACTTCGCCCACCGCTCTTCGAGCTCGGCGACCTTGCGGCCACCAGCAATCATGCCGCTGGCGAGGACTTCGGTGACTGCGGCAGTCTCCTCGGGGCCGAGATCGGGGCGTGCGGGAGGGATCATGCGGTGGCTCCTCGGTTCGAAGCGGGCCGCTCCTCGAGGGCGCCGCTGTGGGGATTGAAAGCGTATCCGCGGCCGCACCGTGAGCAGCCGAGAGACGCATCGCGAGTTGGGTTGGGGGTCGCAGGGCGGCCGGTCTCGTCGTCGAGGCGGGCGCCGCAGGCGCACACCCAGCCGAGGCGGCGGGCCGGGTTGCCGGCCACGAGCGCGAAGTCGGGCACGTCGCGAGTGACGATGGCGCCGGCCCCGACGGTGGCAAAACGGCCGATGGTCGTGCCGGCCACGACCACGGCGCCGGCGCCGATCGAGCAGCCGTCATGAAGCTCGATCGGGCTCACGGTCCAATCGTCGCCCCGAGCGAGCTCGCCGGCGGCGGTGATCGCTCTCGGGTAGCGGTCGTTGGTCAGGATGGCGCCGGGACCGATGAAGACGCCGTTGCCAACGGTTACACCGTGGTAGACGAGGGCGCCGTTCTGAACCTTGACCCGATCTCCGAGATGAACGCCTTCGTCGATGAATGCGTCTCGACCGATGACGCATTCCGCGCCCAGGCTGGCCCCGTTTCGAAGCACGGCCCGGTGCCAGACACTCGTCCCGGGTCCGATCGAAACGTCAGCTTCGACGTCGACGGACGCATGCACACGAGCGGTCGGATCGATCACGAAGAACTCCTGCGAACGGACGGAGGTCGGCTGAGGGATCCACCTGGACGCCGCTCAGCAGGCGACTGAGTATACCGGACGGCCTCCCGGCGAGCCGCGAGCCGGCATCGGTGGCGACCGATGTTATCCACCGAACTAGCCAAGAGACCGGCGTCAGCCGCGCCTGCGTCGTGTCACAAGCCCGACTGCCAGGGCCAGGACGGCTCCTACCGCCAGCGCACCGCGCCAGTCCAGGACTGTTCGAACATCGCCCTCGACCCTGCGCGCGAGGAGGATAAAGGTGCCCGATCCCTTCTCGAGCGTCACGTGCTCGGCCACGATCGATTGCGCCCCGCCCTGTCGGACGTGGACGTCGCGGGCGAGAATTGCTCGGGTGTAGCCCTGCTTGAGTTCGACTTTCCCGCCTACCACCAGGCCGACGGTGCCGAGCTCGACTGAGACGTGTTCGCCGTGGGCTACGCCGATGGCGCCGAGGCGAACTGCGATATCGTCGGCATGGGCCCGGCCGATGCCGCCCATGTTTACCGTAATGTCCTCGGCGGAGGCGGCTCCGATGCCGCCCTGGCGGACGTTGACCGAGTCTGCCTCGACTTCAGCAACGCCGGACTGCGTCAGGTTTACTGTCGCCGCCCGGATTGGCGCGATCGCCGCAGATGGTTCGGCAGCGGGCGCGGCCGGCGCCGTCTTCGCGGGCGCCGCTACGATGGCGGGCGCTGCCTCCGGCGCTGCAACCTCCGGCGCTGCAACCTCCGGCGCCGCCGCAGCCGGGGTGGCCGGCGCCCCGCGCCTGGGCCGGGGCGCGGCCTTGATCTTGTCCGCGGGCTTCTCGCTCGGCTGATCGTTCATCGCAATCCCCTTGCACGCACTCCGGTCGAAGGTCCGGCAGATCGGGCTACCGCTGCCGCCCCAGCCTACAGCGACTCGCCACATGCCGCGAGCAGGCGGCATTGCGGAGTCCGAATCGGCCGGCGGGCGCGTATCCCAGGAGTGGCCCGGCGCAAACGACGCATCTGCCAGTGCGGTCGACAGGTCTCAGGCCACGGTCAGCGGTAGTAGCCAAGGATGTCCACGACCACCTGGGTGGTCGATGCCCGGTTGCCCTTGAACGTCACGGCCAGCGTGCCGCCGGGTCCGAGGAGACTGACGAAGCCGTTGGCGCGGTTGTCGCCCATTGGGAAGTTGAGTGTGGACGTGCCGGTTACCGGGCCCGGCCCGGCCGCCAGCCAACCGTTCGAAGTCTGGGCCGTGACCGTGAGGTTGCCCACGATTGCGACTGCGATCGGGCGGACGGAGACCTGCCCGCTCACGGCGAACGTCGCGGTGCCGCCGGTCTTGAGCGGCCCGGCGAAGCCCAGGGCCGTCCGGCTGTCGACGACCCGGCCGGGCGTCAGCGGCACAAACGTTGCCCCGGACAGACCGGGGACGAAGTAGCCGGTCACGTCGAAGATGAATTGGACGGTGGTCCTTGCCCCGCCGATGTACTCGACCTGCAGCTTCCCGCCGGAGAGTGGCACGGTCACGTTGTTGGCCCGGTTGTCGCCGACAGGGAAGTTGACGGTGGAGGAGACGGGTGTCGAGCCCGCGACGAGATTTGGTGCGACGGTGATGTAGCCCACTCCCGTCTGGCCCGTGATGGTGGCGTTGCCGGACACGGCGATCGCATTGGAGGGGACTCCGGCCAGGCCGGTCACTGAGAAGGTGGCGATCTTGCCGGCGGCGAGTGGCGCCGAGAGACCTTGCCTGGCACGGCTGTCGACGATGCGAGTCGGGGCGATCGGGACGAACGTCGCCCCATTCGCATCCCGCAGGAAGTAGCCCGTGAGGTCGAAGATCACCTGGACGGTGCCCTTCGCGGACGACGTGTGATACAGCCCGCTCAAGCTGCCGTCGGCGGCAAGCCCCAGGGTGATGCCGTTCGCCCGATTGTCACCGGCCGTGAAGTTGATCGTCGAGGAGGTGCTGGTCACCGATGGCCCGAGGCGCAGCCATCCCCCGCCGGTCGCCTCGGTCACGGTCAGGTTGCCGGTGACCGCGATTGCGTTCGACGGCACATGCGGGACCACGCCCGCGATGACGAATGAGCGTGCCTTGTCCTTGCTGAACGCACCGGTCAGGCCGATCGCGTGGCGAGTATCGAGCACTCGGACAGGCGGCAGCGGGTAGTAGGTCCCACTTGGCGTTGTGTCGATCACGACGCCCAGCCGATCCAGCTGCCCGGCCCCGAACGGCGCCACCGACGGCGCGTGATAGGTCGCGGTGCCCGCGGTCGCGCTCACCTGGATCAAGTACCGGCCGTCTGGGAGCGGCGTCGAGCCGCCGGGCGTCCCGTTCCAGCTGTAGGTTTGCGGGCCGGCAGCGCGCGCTCCCAGATCGATTGTCCCGGCAATCGTCCCGTCCTCGCGGTAGATCGTCAGGACCACGTCGTCGAAGGCCACTTTGTCGGACCAGGAGATGGGCAGCGTGTCACGGATCCCGTCGCCGTCGGGCGAGAAGACCTTGCCCCGGTCGATGCCGGTCCCAGACGGCAGCATTCCAGCCACGCCCACGGAGTAGTCGGTGATCCCGGCCGAAACCGCCGTTGAGTTGGGCGGGGTTACGGGCGCCGCAAAGACCGTGGCCCCCGGCCCGTCCGTAACCGCGACCCATGGCCCCGGGAAGAGAGGAATCACTGGATTGACTGCGGCGACGGGGCCGGTGACCTGATACCAGAGCCCGTCGGCCAGCTTCTGCGGTCCGCCGATGATCTGCAGGACCGTGCCTCTGGTTGCGGTGGCCAGGACCGTGGCGCCGCCGGAGGCGGTTTCGCGCTCGCTGACCGACGCGGCCACGACACTGATGTAGCCACCTGTGGCGTAGATGGGCGCCGCGACGTAGGTCGATGTGACATCCCACGCCCCGACATTGCCGACCCCGTCCGTGGCCCTGACCCGGAACGAGTAGTTGTGGCCGGACGAGCCCTGGAAGTTGTCCGTCGTTTCAGTTGTTCCCGTGAGCCAGTCGACGAACGCGCCACGATCGGTGGAGACCTGGACGTCGTAGCCGGCGATTCCGTTCCAGTCGTCCTGGCCCGTCCAGCTGACCGGGAAGCCTTCGTCGGCTTCGCTGGCTGGGAGGTTCACGATGCCGACCTTGGGCGGAGTTTTGTCGTTGAGGAACTTGGCGGCGACCAGGCTCGGCATCTCGGGGTGGCCGGCGTCGTAGCCGAGCGCCCAGATGCCCATCCCTCGCAGGTTCCAGTAGTTGATCATGTCGTACTTGGCGCCCAGCGATTGGGCATCGTCGTAGTAGAGCTCGCGCCAGGTGGCCACTCCATTGCAGGTGAGCTGGTACGAGGTCCAGGCGGACTGCTCGACGGAGTCGTAGTTGCGGCCGTTCGTCGACGCCAGCAGCGCCGCCTGGGCGAAGAAGACGGACGTGGCTGCGCATCCAGAACTCGGCAGAACCGTGGCATTGGGTGCGTTGGACGTTGTCGACCAGGCAATGCCGTAGTAGGGCAGCCCCACGATGATCTTCGATGCCGAGGTCCGCTTCTCCCAGAGATTGACGACGTAGGTCAAGTCGTACACGGGCATGGGGCTGGTGAGCGGATCGATGGAGCCGGCGTAGCCCGAACTTCCGGTCCGGAAGTCGTAGCCCATGATGAAGACGGCATCCGCTGCCCCGGCCGCGGTCAATCCGGCGACGTCGTAGTAGCCCGTGGATCCAGTTGCGCAGAAGGTCAGCTCGTAGCCCGGATGGATCTTGTCGAGTTCGACTCGGAGGGTCCGTACGAAGCTGACGTAATCGGCTTCCTCGGTGGCGGCGATCGGCTCGAAGTCCAGGCTCACGCCGTCGGCGCCACGCTGGCTGACCGATGCGGCGATCTGCTCTGCGGCGTTGAGCCGGTTCGCCGAGCTCGACAGAAGGGCGACCTGAGCGGTCCGCTCCCCGGCGGTCCAGGCGAACGATTCAATCGTGAGGGCAACCCGCGTCCCGTGGGCGTGGGCGGCGTTGATGACGTTCGTCATCCACGAACTCGACCAACCGGCCCAGCCCGACCCGCCCTTTGTGAGGTTGCCGTTGCTTTCCACGGCGACGCCGAAGTAGGCGACGGTGGAGAGGATGTCGTAGTTGAGCTTGGGCCCCGCGACCGATTCCCAGTAGGGCAGGAAGCCGTAGACCTCGCGTCGCAGCACATTGGCCGCGGGGGCGGCCTGTCCCTGAGCCGGCACCGTCGGCGACACGATGGCGCCGCTCGTGCCGGCCGCCGGCGTCGAATTGGATGCCGTGACGTCCGGACTGGCCCACACCGAGCCCTGGGGACTTGCGACCATCGACCGACCGGACGCCGTCGCGCCCGGGAGTGGCACGGGCAGGCTGCCGTCGACTTCGGTCGCATCACCCGCGCGTGGGCGGTACGGAACCGTCACTGCGTCTCCGGGGACGAATGTGTTCGGGTCGTTCGCGTGCTCGAGGGCCTGCTGGTAGGAGATGGAAGTCGAGATGTCGGCCCCGGCTCCAGAGCCGGAGTCCGAGCCGGAATTCGGATTGGCGGCAGCCGCCACCCGTACGCCCGGCCCGCCCGTGCCGAAGGCAAGAGCCGCCGCGAGCGCGACGGCAAGCGCCACGGGCGCAAGCTTCCTGGATCGCCCCCCGGCGTTGCGGCGTTCCGGCGATCGGAACGGCGCCGAGTTGATGATCATCCCGACCTCATTCGATGCCTGGACTGAACCTTCGCCCTGCTGCGTTCGGCGGCCGGCAGGCGAGGCTGTGACGGGCGCCCGGCAGCGAAGGCGCCAGCGGGCGTCACCGTACCGGCCGCATCGCGCCCGGGCCTATCGTTCCTTGGTCCCCCCGGCGCGATGGTACCGATGGGTTGGGTGCGGTGCGGTTTGATGGGCGTGGCGACTGTCGACGCCCGCCGGAAGGCCCCGAGCCTAGTCGCCGTCATCGCCTGCCGCATGGCCTCGAGCCGTGCCGCAGACCGGTTAGGCGGCGCCCATGTAGTAGCCGGTGACGTCCAGCAGCAACTCGGCCGTGCTCCCGGCTCGGGCTACATAGATGACGTCCAGGCTGCCGTCGGACGCCAGCGGGACGGTGAGTCCGTTGGCGCGATTGTCGCCCACGGGGAAGTTGAGGTTGGAGAAGTTGGTCGAGGCGTCGATTTTGGGCCCGACCGCCGCGAAACCGGTGGCAGTCTGCGCGGTGGCGGTCAAGTTGCCCGTGATCGCCACGGCGCCCTTCGGGACGCCGCCATTACCCGTGACCTGGAGCGACTTGGCCTTGTTGGCCGAGAACGACCCTGCGATGCCTTTGTCCGACCGCGAGTCGAGGATTCGGGCCGGTTGAAGCGTGTGGAACAGTGTCCCGCCCGACGCGGTGAAGTAGCCCGAGATGTCCAGTACCAGGTCGACGGTCGCGCCTGCGGCGCCGATGTAGACCGCCGAGATCGTGCCGTCGGCGTTGACCGGCACGACGACGTTGTTGGCCCTTATGTCTCCGGCCGGGAAGTTGATCGTGGATGAGCTGGGAGTGTCGGTCGGGCTCGGCCCGAGCGCCACGTAGCCCTTGGCGGTCGGCCTCACCACGGTGAGGTTGCCCGTTACGGCCACGATCCCGGACTTGGGCAGGCCTGCCACGCCGGCGATCTGAATCTTGCGATGGTGACCGTTCACGGGGCCGGCCACGAACGGCCCGGTCAGACCCGGGATTCCGGACTTTGGCCGCGTGTCGAGCACTCGCTGCGGACCGAATGCGACATAGCCGGCGCCTGCCGTGCCCGGCAGGAAGTAGCCGGTCACGTCGATGATCATGTCGAGAGTGTTACCGGTTGGGGCCCCGCCGTACCAGGCCGCGACACCGCCCGCAGTCGAGAGGGCGACCGTGGCCCCGTTGGCTCGGTTGTCTCCCTTCAGGAAGTTGATCGTCGACGTCGGCGGAAGCGCTTCGGCGGTCGGTCCAAGATACAGCCAGCCGGAGGCCGTCTGGTCGGTGACGGTCACGTTGGCGGTGACGGCGATGGCGGTCGACGGGACCGGGGTCGCCGAGCCCACCTTCTTGCCCGCAATCTGATACGTGTAGGCGCCACCAGTGGTCAGCGTCCCGATCGGGCCCATGGTGCGCGGCCGTGTATCGACAAGGCGAGTCGGGGTGATCGGGTAGTAAGACCCGCTCTTGCTGACCAACGGCGTCGTGTGGCCGGTGACTATGTTGTCAGTTGTCGTGGTCGGGATCGAGACCATGGAGCGGTAGTAGACATCGCCGTCCGACGCCGGATGACCGAGGTTGGGGTCGCTCATCGACGTGAAGCCTGCGCTTCGCGTGCTCGTCCAGCTGACGACGTGGTTGTTGAATGTCGGGGATCCCTTCCACATTGCATCGACCGTCGTGTGGCCGGTGAAGAGCGTGTCGACGTAGTAACTGAGGTCGTAGAGGCCTTCGGCGATCACTGCTCTGGCGCCGCCGCGAAGAAAGCCTGAGGCGTAGCCGTCGATGCGGGTGTGGGCGACGGACACCGTTGGAAGGCCGGCGCCTCCCTCGTTGTTCCCGGATGCGTAGCACAGGTGGTTGAGAAGAACGATGGCGTTGGGTGCAAGGCCCAGCTGGCCCATGTAGTTCTCGCCGTAGTAGTAGCTCTTGTTGGCGATAGGACCGTCCAAGCCCATGCCGTTGTCGCCGTTGGGCTGCAGGTAGCTCACATATGGATTCGGCCAACCGCTGCCATGGCCCATGTAGACGAGGATGTTCGCGCCCTGGGCCGCCGCCTTGACGGCGCTCCAGGTGGCGTGCGGCGAGTACACCTTGACGATGTTGGTGGTGTACTTCGCGAACTCGGCGGCGGTGGCGTCGGCGTCGGAGCGATATCTCGCGGTCTGGCCCTGAGTCTGGCCGACGATGAGCACGACCTTGGCCTGGTAGGACGCTGCGGCGGCCGGGACCGGGTTCGTGAACGCGCCGGTGGCGGCGATGAGCAGTCCGACCGCGAACGCAAGGGTGAGCTTACGCATGGCTCGGTCTCCCTTCGGGCCCACCGCGGCTTCGCGTGGCTCCAAACCCGCCGGGGGCAGGTTCGATGGGCCGACTACGGTTGTGCGCTAAGACTGTGACGGTTCAGTGGCGGCGACAATCGTGCCTTGGTCCGGGGGCGGTGTGGTCCCATCGGCAAGGCTGCGGTGGGCGGTCCGACCATATCAGACCTCCCTGGACCTGACTGAGGGTGGCCATGATATGCGCATCGGCGCCATTTCGTCATAGCCCGGGTGCCCTATAGAGGGGCGGCCTGGCTGCCCGAATCGATAGTCAAGCCGGGACTCAATGGGTTGGGCTCCGCAAGACGCCGTTCCAGCAGCCCAGTCCGGTGCGGCGGCGGACACAGTCTCAGTTGCCGCGCAAGCGCTCGACGAGCTCCAGGAGCGTGGGGTTGGATCGATCCCGATCGGACAGAATCGGGCTTCCGTCGGGCGTGCCCGGAACCGCCGGCCAAGGAACCCCCACGGCCGGATCGTCCCAGGCGAAGCCAAGCTCGTCGCTGCCGTCGTACTCGTTGGTGACCAGGTAGAGCAGCGACAGCGGCTCCAGAGCAAGGAAACCGTGAGCGACGCCCGTTGGGATCGTGACCGATTCGCGGTCGCTCAGCTCTCGCGTCTCCACAAGGGCATGAGCACCAGGATTTGCAACGACCGGCCGGACGTCGACGAGGGCGACGAGTGCTCTGCCGCCGACGACGATCCAGTGGTCGAGCTGGCGGCGGTGGTAGTGGAGCCCGCGGAGCACGCCCTGGGCGGAGGTCGAAAGGTTGGCCTGAACGAAGCGGGCGTCCGGCATGCCGGCGGCATCGACCCCGATCTCGCCGAATATCGACGAACGCCACAATTCGGTGAAGGATCCGCGCTGGTCGCCGAGCCGGTTCAGCCTGCCATAGCGAACGCCTGCCAGGCGCGACCCGATCTCCTCTCGACTCATCGTGAAGGCTCCTGTGGGACTGGGTTGATTGCGAGGTACTTCGCCACTGCCGCCTGCCAGGCCCGGAGCGGGCCGCCGGGGAGTGGCGTCGGCTCCAGCACTCCCCACGGCGGGGGCGTCGAAGGCCGGGGCCACGTGCTCAGGGGCACGTCTCGGGTCGGGACAGTAACGCCGGCGAGGCGCAGCACTTCGCGCGCCCATTCGGCCCGCGATCCGTGCCCGCCGTTCACTACGTGGTGGATCCCCCCCAGGGCGTTCCGCCCGTTCGTGCCGGCGAGAGCCACCAGGCTCGCGATCGCCGCGGCCAGATCCGCGGTATAGGTCGGGCAGCCCACCTCGTCCGAGACCAGATCCAGTGTCCGGTTCTCGGCCTGAGCCCGAGCGGCAGCGGCCAGGATCTTCCTTGGAAAATCTCCGCCAGGCGGTCCAAAGAGCCACGCCGTCCGAACGATCGCCAGCGGCGGGATCGAGGCGCCTCGACCTCCCGGTGCCACGTGCGCCGCGGCCGCGAAGTCGTCCCCGGTCGCCCAGAATGCCGCGCGGGCCATCTGCTCGCCCGCCAGCTTCGCGGCCCCGTAGGCATTGCCGGGCCTGGGGCGGTCCGTGGGGCTGTACGGCCGGACGTCGGTTCGAAGCCCGTCGAACACCTCGTTTGTCGAGATGGCGATCAGCGCAGCCCCGTGAGTCGCGCAGGCCTGGGCCATCTCACCGACGGCGGTGCCGTTGCGACGCATTGCCAGGCCCGGATCCAGGGCGCAGCCGTCGACATCCGTCCAGGCCGCGGCGTGAACGACGAGGTCGGGGCGATTACTCGACACCAGCCGCATGGCCGACTCGGGGTCGTCCAGGTCGTGGTCGGGGAGATCCCACGCCAGCAACTCTCCGACGATTGGCACATCGGCCAGGGCGGCCAGGAGGGCCGTTCCCAGTCGACCGCCGGCCCCGGTGACCGCGACGCGCATCAGTGCCGTCCCGTCGACGCGGTCAACCGGCATCCCGCGAATTGGCGAGCCGGGCAGAATACTGGCGGCGGTAGTACTCCTCCCACTGGCCCGACTTGATCGGTCGCCACCACGCCTCGTTGTCGCGGAACCAGTCGACGGTCGCGGCCAACCCCTCTTCGAAGGGCATCGCGTTCTTCCAGCCGAGCGCCGCGAGCTTGGTCCCGTCCATGGCGTAGCGCCGGTCGTGGCCGGGCCGATCGGCGACTGTGCGGACGAGCGACCAGGGCTTCCCCAGGCGCTCCAGGAGAGCGGCAACGACGTCGCGGTTGGTCCGTTCGTTGGCGGCAGGGACGTTGTAGATCTCACCCGATCGGCCGTGCTCCAGAACGTGACCGATGGCGCCGGCGTGGTCCGCCACGTACAGCCAGTCACGGCGCTGTAGGCCGTCGCCGTAGAGCGGCAGCTGCTGGTCGTCGATGGCGTTGGTGATGAACAGAGGGATCAGCTTTTCGGGGTGGTGGAATGGGCCGTAGGTATTGGACCCGCGAGTGATCACTACGTCCAGCCCATACGTCACGAAGTACGAGCGAGCCAGCAACTCGCCGCCGGCTTTGGCAGACGAATACGGCGAACGCGGCTCCAGGCGGTCGCCTTCCCGGCTCTCGCCGGTCTCCACTGACCCGTACACCTCGTCGGTGGAAACCTGGAGCAGCCGCGGCGCGGATGCCCGATCGCCGGCGAGGGCACGCGCCTGCTGTTCCCGACACGCCTCCAGGAGAACGTGGACGCCCAGAACATCGGTTCGCAGGAAGTCCACCGGCTCCAGAATGGAGCGGTCCACATGCGACTCGGCGGCGAAGTTGACGACGGCGTCGGCTTCGGCGACGAGCGGAGCCACGATATGGGAATCGGCTATGTCGCCGACGACGAACCGGAACCTGGCCGCTTGCTCCGGGTCCGCTTCCACGGCGGCGAGGTTGGCGCGGTTGCCGGCGTAGGTCAGCTTGTCCAGGACGACTATCTGGGTTCCGTCGCGGCGGGCCATACGGTCGCGGACGAAGCACGAGCCGATGAAGCCTGCTCCTCCTGTGACCAGAAGCCGCCGGAAGTGCGGCTCGATCGACTGGGTCACGACTTGGGCCTGGCCGGAGGCTCGGGCAGGCGACCGGCCCGCGACTCTTGCTCGGCCAGCTCGGCCGCGCGAATGAGCGAAGTGACGGTCCCGGCGTCCGTCCAAAGGCCGTCGAAACGCCGGGCGAAGAGGTTGTCCGGGAGGTAGTGATTGAGAAGGTCGGTGATCTCGAGCTCGCCGCGGAGGGATGGGACGAGACGGTCCACGACGCCGAACGCGTCGGACCTCAGGAAGTACACGCCGATCGGGATGAGGTTGCTCTTGGGCTGGGTCGGCTTCTCTTCGAAGCCCACCACGTTGCCCTTGGCGTCGAATTCCGCCACCCCGAAGCGCTCGGGGTCGGCGACTTCGTACAGCAGCGTGCCGGCGCCCCACGACCCGTCCTCGAACTCCCGGGCGGTGTCGGCCAGCGGAGGACCGAGCAGGACGTTGTCGCCGAGGACGCAGCAGAAAGCGTCGTCGCCGACGAAGTCACGGGCGAGGCCGATAGCGTGGGCGATTCCGAGCGCGCCTCGTTGATACCGGTACGTGAGATCGAGGCCGAAATGCTCGCCGTCCGCGAGGAGCTGGACCACATCTCCGACGCTCTTGCCGCCGACGATGACCATGACCTCCCGAATTCCCATGCCGGCCAGCGTGGCGATCGGGTAATAGATCATCGGCCGGTCGAAGATCGGCAGCAGATGCTTGTTGGTGACGATCGTGAGCGGGAAAAGGCGAGTGGCCGTGCCGCCCGCGAGCACGAGACCCTTCAACGAGGCTCCTCCGGCGTCTTGATCCAGAGCGTAGCAGGTTCAGACAGGGCTTCGCGGGCGGTCATCAATGAGGTGGCGGCGTGACGATCCCCGGCGCGGGCGAGGCCGTGGGCGTGGCCAGAGGCGGTATGGGCGTGGGGTTGAGGCTCGCCGACGGTGATGAGCTGGGACTCGCAGACGGTCCGGGTGATGCGAAGCCACCTTGATAGCTCGTTATTACGAGAACCGCCTCGATATTGTTCAGATCCGCCGCGGGTTGAACCAGCGCCGACTGGACTACCTCATTCGGGTCGGAAGATACGCTGAGGATCGTCCCAATCAGCAGGCCCCTTGGATAGGGCGATCGCACGTCGCCGCCGGGGCTGACCATGCCCGCGGTGACGACCGCCTGGCCTTTCTCGAGCTTGGCAGTTGAGTTCACGTAGGACATCTGCAGGAGGCCGCCGATCTGGCCCTGGATGGTGCCGACCGCGCTCGACTTCGCCTCGAGGCCGATCACTCTGGCAGAGCTGTCGTTGACGAGGAGAACCCCGGCATTGTTCGCAAGGACCCACTGGACCCTGCCCACCAGGGCGAGGCCGGCGTCGACGACGACCTGCCCGACCGCGATACCGTCTGCCGTGCCCTTGTTGAGGACCAGGGTCCTCTGTCGAACGTCGGTGATGTCGCGCACGACGACCCAGGCGATGATCGACTGATATGGCGAAGACTGCTGGGCCACGGAGATCTTCGTCCAGTCGTCGTTGAGGTGGGCGACACCGTCCCCGCGCGCGACCTCTTCCTGGAGCGTCCTGTTCTCCGCCTCGAGTCGAGCGTTGTCGGAACGGACCTGGTCAAGCTGGGTCAAGGTGGACCAATACGACGCCGCCGTATCTGCCGTGCCGTTTACCCACAACTCGACCGGGTTGAGAATCGAGTTGACGTCCGTCTGGACAGTGCGGGCGAACCTTGTTCCGGACGCGCCCATCATGCCGACGCTCAGGGTCACCAGCAGGAGGAACGTGAGCCACTGTCCCCGTGGGAGTCGATAGCGGAAGTTCATCTGGCCGGGCGGGCCGCGCGACAGTTCAGCGCGGCGGGCGGGCGTATGTGTCCGCCACGAGCACTTCTTCCATGATGTCCAGCTCCTCGAGCACGACGCCGGTTCCGCGGACGACGCAGGTCAGCGGGTCGTTCGCCACATGGACCGGCATCTGAGTAGCCTCCGCGACGCGATGGTCCAGGCCGCTCAACAGCGCGCCACCACCCGCGAGAACGATGCCCTGGTCCATGATGTCGGCCAGCAGTTCCGGGGGCGTTTCCTCGATCGTGTCCGTGATCGTCTCCACGATGAGCGCCAGCGACGGTTCGATTGCCTCGCGGATCTGCTCGCCGCCGACCTCGACGCTGCGCGGCAGGCCGGTCAGCAGGTCGCGGCCTCGCAGAGTGACGCGCTGCGCGTCCCATTCTCCCGCGGCCGCCGAACCAATGGCGATCTTGATGTCCTCGGCCGTGCGCTCGCCCAGGAGGAGGTTGTACTCGCGGCGGGCATAAGCGACGATGTCCACGTCCATCTCGTCGCCGCCGACCCGGATGCTGCGGCTGACCACGATGCCGCCCAGGCTGATGACGGCCACTTCTGTGGTGCCGCCGCCGATGTCGACGATCATGCTGCCGGTGGGCTCATTGACGGGCAAGCCGGCGCCGATCGCGGCGGCCATCGGCTCTTCGATAAGACCGGCCCAGCGAGCTCCGGCATTGATGGCGGCGTCACGCACGGCGCGCTTCTCGACCTCGGTCACGCCCGAAGGGATGCCCAGCAGCATTCGAGGCCGGGGCACCATGCCGATGCGGTCGTGAACCTTGCGCACGAAGTACGCGATCATCTGCTGGGTCACGTCGAAGTCGCTGATGACTCCGTCGCGCAGCGGACGGACGGCGATGATGCTCGCCGGCGTCCGGCCGACCATGCGCTTGGCCTCTGCACCGACCGCCAGGACCCGCTTGGTCTTGGCCTCCATGGCGACCACACTCGGCTCGCTGATGACGATGCCCCGGTCGCGAACGTGGACGAGGGTGTTGGCCGTGCCCAGGTCTATGCCGATGTCACGCGAGAACAGGCCTAGAAGACTGTGGACGCCAAACATGATTCGAGGCTATTCCTTCCTCGTAGTGCTGGTCCCCGCCATGGCGGGGAACGGGGATGCCAGCTCGAGTGATCCAGGTGACCGAGCGAGTGGCGTCGTCTCGGACTCTGGTAGCCCCCATCAAGGGTGCGGGACCGTGGATCCGCCCGCTTTGACCCCGGGGAGCCCGAGCAGTATACCCGCATGAGTGGAGTAGGGGGCTGGGGGCGGTCGCGCGGCCGGTGGTTGCGCCCCGCGACAGGTTCCAATGGGCCGGGCGCACCCACGGCTGGCGGGCGCCGGCCGCGGCCACACGACGATCCTGTCGCTGGCAGGCCCGGCGTTCTGCGGCGCTCGACCGCCGGAGCGAGGCTACGAGGTGCGGTCGAAGGCTACGCCGCGGTCGCGCAGCGAAACGAAGCCGTCGCCGGCGACGATGAGATGGTCGAGCAGCTGGATGTCGAGTAGTCGGCCGGCCGCGAGCGCCTCGGCCGTGAGACGGAGGTCGTCCGGGCTGGGCGTCGGGTCCCCGGACGGGTGGTTGTGGACGAGAATCAAGCCCGCGGCATTGAGGCGCACCGCGTCGCGGAAGAGTTCACCGATCCGGACGAGACTCGATGACACGTTGCCCTGGTACACCGTGACCAGTCGCAGAACGGCGTTCCGTGTGTTCATGAGAACCACGCGCAGTTCTTCGCGTTCCAGAAAGCCCATCTGGGGAACGAGCCGCTCGCCGACGTCGCGCGGTGCTCGCACCGTCCAGCGACCTTGCGGCCAGTCGGTCACCACGCGCCGGCCCAACTCGAAAGCGGCCTCGAGCTGCGCGGCGCGAACGGGACCGACTCCGGGCACGTCCTCCAGCTCGACGTCCGTGGCGCGCGCCAGACCGACGAGGCCCTCGTGGCGCCGCAGCGCGTCGGACGCCGCGTCGACGGCGGTGGCGCCGCGGGTGCCGGATCCCCAGAGCACACCAATCAGCTCAGCGGCACTCAGGGCCGCGGCGCCGTGCATCGCCATGCGCTCCCGGGGCCGCTCTCTGGCGGGCATCATGGCGACACCCGACAGCGGCCGTTCGGCTGCGCGGGACTGGCATCGCGGGCCGCCCCGAGGCCCCGCCGTCAGCCCAGGCGGCGGCCCCATTCGTGGCCCCGTTCGCGGCTCTGACTCTCCCGGTTCCACGGCTGAAATCCTGCTTGTCGGGGCGGATCGGGGCTGGCTCACAGTTCCCGGAGCCAAACGACGGGAGCCCGCCGATTCCCCCCGCCATCGGGCTCCGGGAACAAGACGAGGCTAGACCCGGCCGCTTATCTGCGGACCAACTGCGGCTTAACGGGATCCGCCGACTATCACTGCTCCCGCTCGATGCGGTGCTAGTCACTGCCAGCGGTCACAGCCAAGGCCGAGCGGCCACGGCCCGCCTCGGCCAGCGGCCAGCGGCCAAGGCCGCGGCGGAGTGGCCACGGCCCGCCTCGGCTAGCGGCCACGGCCACGGCTGAGCGGCGATCTGCGGCGCTGGGAGACTCGCCACTCACCGCACGGTGCTTGCCCACCACACCAGGAGTACGAGCCCGCCGTTGTAAGCCCCATGCAGCGCGATCGAGGAGTAGATCGAGTGCCGCCGCGTGTAAATCCACGCCAGCGTCCAGGCCACCGGGATTCTCGCGGCCACGGCGAGGATTGCCGCTCGGAGGAACACGTCCGGGCCGACGGCACCGATCAGGTTGATGAGGTGGATGCAGGCGAACAGAATCGCAGCCCGGAGGATTGCGTCGTTTCGCTTGAGCGATCTGGCCCAGGCGTTGGTTGCGAAGCCCCGGAAGAAGACCTCTTCGCCGATGGGTGCCACGATCGCAAGTGACAGGAATGTGATCCACAGATCCCAACCCGGAAAGAGCGTAGGGATGGGCTCGGACAGGTCCGTGTTCTTGACCCCAAGGATGGTGGCCAGGATCGCGGTGAAGATCAGGGTCGCGATCAGGATCGGGATGGCCATGACCAGCCCCAGCGAGATGTCCCCGATCAGAGCCCTGGTGCCGCCGCCGGCCGCACGTGCCGGCGTGCCCGTCCAAGCCGCGGGGACGGACCAATCGGTCGGATCCGGAGCGAGATGACTCGGACGAGCGATGTCGCGCCACGAAAGAGCGCCGGGTCGAACTGCAACGACCTGGACGAGCGCCCAATACGAGGCGACATAGAGGAGAAGGACGAAGAGCGTCCCGACCGAGGTCGGCAGGTTGATCCCGACGAAGTCCAGCGCGGCGGAGGCCGCGAACTGGAGCGTTAGCGACAACGAGAGCCACGCCGGGACGACGAGAAAGGGAGACGGCCCGACGTAATCCAGCCATCCGTCGGCACGGCGCTGCCGGCCCTGAGCCAACGAGGCGGCGACGAATCCGACCGCGAGCAGCGCGAAGGCCAGCTCAATTGCCGATGCGGCGGCAATGCCCGGTATTCTCCTGGCGATCCCGGAGTACCCGGCCGCGATGACGGCGGTGCCTATGAACAGACCGACGAGCGAAAGCATCCACCCCGCGGCGTACATTCGCGGCGCTGCGCGCCCTCGGCCGGAAAGGATTTGTCTGGGAGGCAGCTTTGGGTGCAGGCGCCCCGGCGCTTCGGCCTCGGGTGCGTACCCGTAGCCCCATGGCAGGTTCGGGTATGGAGTGACCCACGGGGCCGGCGCGGATCCCCATCCGCCATATCCCGGCTGCTGGTAGCCCCAACCGCTTGGCTGCGCGAATTGGTATGGAGCCGAACCGTACGCCGGCGGCCAGCCGTACGGCGGCGTGGCAACGTAGCCGGGCGGCCAACCGTAAGCCTGGGGAGTCGGGTTGGCCGGCGGCCAGCCGTACGGCGGCGTGGCAACGTAGCCGGGCGGCCAACCGTAAGCCGGGGGAGTCGGGTTAGCCGGCGGCCAGCCGTACGGCGGCGTGGCAACGTAGCCGGGCGGCCAACCGTAAGCCGGGGGAGTCGGGTTAGCCGGCGGCCAGCCGTAAGCCGGCGCGGTCGAATAGCCTGGTGCGGTCGAGTATCCCGGCGGAAGTGATGCTTGAGACGGCCGCGTCGCGTCGGCGGTCCCGCCTGAGGTCGACTGCGGCCATGGGGCGTCCAGGCGTTCGGCCGGCGTCGAGGACGGCGTCGAGGACGGCGACGGAAGGTAACCGCCCGCCGGCGTCGGCACAGGCTGCGGGCTCGATCCAGTCCCTGGTAGGCTGGCGGGCGCCTCCCCGGATGCGTCGCCGCGCGGCTGGTCGACCGTCATCGGCGGGGCCGGCTCGTTAGTGCTCGGCTCGGCCGTCAGCGACCGGCAAAGGGTTCGCCGGGTGACATCGCTCCTGCCGGTCGAGGAGTCGCCCCGCGGACTGAACCGCCCGAGATCGCAGGCGCTTGTATTGGCGCGCGCGATACTGCCGGCGCCGTCCCGAGAACCTGCTCGACCACGGGCTTCTCGAAGTCCTTGCCGCACCATGCGCACAAAGACCAATCGAGACCGACCAGGCGTTCGCAGTTCGGGCAGACGCGGTTGAGGCGCTGGCGGCACCAGGGGCAAATGATCCATTCGGCGTCAACGCGGCGGTCGCAGCTACGACAGGTCTTGACTGCTTCGACCTCGGCGAGCAGGGCCTCTTCGGCGAGGTTGCGCTCGTACACGTCGCCCAGCCGCTCCGGCGGACGAACGACCCGATAGACGACCACGCCCAGAGGGAAGAAGAAGGGCAAGAACATGATGATCAGGCCCGTCGCGAGGAACGGCAGCACCGGGTTCTCGGTGCGGTCCCGCATGTCTCGGAACGCCCAATACGCGGCCGTGATCCACAGCAGGATCATGTAGAAGAAAGCGGCGTAGAGGATCAACTGGACGACCGCGTTCGCGAAGAACGCGCTCATCGCACCGCCCAGAGCACCCAACGGGTCATTCATGGAGAGGGATCCGCTTTCTCCGATCCGTCCCTCGACTCATGCGATCGAGCTTCCGAGGGGCCAGTTAAGTCTACCAGGGTGGGAACGCCCCACGACCACTGTGCGGGCCTGTGACGGCCGGCCTCGACGCCTGGTGACGGTCATCGCGACCCCTTGTAGCGATCGACCCCGCCGGGAACTGGGCGGTTCAGCCTCTACGCTCGCCGGCGGGGAAGAAGAGGCCGACGATCGAGCCGGCGACGAGCAGGACGGCGCCGAACATCAGGGGCAAGATGCCTCCGCCGCATCCCCACGGCAGCAGCTGGTACAGAAGGCCCACGCCGAGCAGGATCCCGCCCAGAAGCATCGGCAGGACCATCTCAGTGAGGCGCCTGATGGTAGGAGCCAGCGCCGGCACCAATTCCTCCACCCGGTCGCTGGTCAGGATGAGCCCCAACAGGATCACGGTGATGAGGAATATCGGCCAGCCGCCGGCCGTGTCGAATGCCCACGCGCCAGGCCGGGGATGGGCGTCTACCGTGCCCACGCCCATGCCGTTCTGAGCCGTCCAGGGCAGAAAGAAAGACACAAGTCCGATCGCTCCGCCGAGCGCGGTCAGGCCGGTAACAACCAGTTCGGACTTGGGCTCGGCGGCGATGGAGGCGAGCGTTGCCTTGATCTTGTCCGCAGTGGTGATGGGCACGACAGTCGGCACGGTTGGCCTCCCTGCGGCAGATGGGACGGCGCGACCCATGAGCGGGCTGGCGCCTTGTGCTGGAGCCGGAGTTCGAGGGGGCATGTATGCCGTTGCCACAGCGGCGCCCGTCGGGCCTATGGACGCAGCGGCGAGTCTGCCGGCACCGATTGAAGAGAGGGTCCGGTGGGTCGCGGACGGCGCAAGATATCGGCCCGAGGCCTGAGCGCCCTCGTCCGCCAGCGCTGTGCGCGCTGTCTCGGCGCCGAAATCGACGTCAAACTCCGACTCCGCGGCGAGTGCCGCGTTTACGGCGGCCACCTTCTCGGCGGCGGCTCGAGCGGCCGCCTCCCGAGCTGCGGCCGCCGCCTTCACGGAGGCGTCCCGAGCCGTAGGGCGTTGCGCGTCGTCCTCGACGGACCGACCTGCCTGAGCTTGACCGAGTGGCGTCGCCTGGATCGTGGTTGTGGCCGTGGCCACGGCCTGGAGCTCATCGGAGGACGCCGTCGGCGAGGACGCCCCGCGAAGGGCAGCCAGCCGGGGATCGCCGACCTCGTCGGCCGCCGCCTCGGTGGTCGGCTCATCTGCTTCCGCCACCGGCTCCGCGGGCGCCTCGGCCGTGCCTTCGGCCGTCGGCTCCGCCGTGCCTTCGGCCGTCGGCTCCGCCGTGCCTTCGGCCGTCGGCTCCGCCGTGCCTTCGGCCGTTGGCTCCGCCGGCGCCTCGGCCGCCACCGGCTCCGCCGGCGCCTCGGCCGTCGGCTCCGCCGGCGCCT
>PMBR01000069.1:0-13289 GCA_003152995.1 Chloroflexota bacterium
GGCAGGTTCGCCAGTATCAGATCGAATGGCGGTTCGGCCTCCGGCAGCAGGTCCGCTTCGCCGAAGACGACCTCGTCTGCCACCGCGTGGGCGACCGCGTTCTCGCGCGCCAGGCTCAGGGCGTCGGCCGAGCAGTCGACCGCGAGGATCGAGACCTCGGGGAGCATCCGCCTCCGCCGCAGCAGCGTCGCCAGCGCGATCGCGATCGCGCCCGAACCAGTGCCCACGTCAACGACCCGCAGCTTCGGCGTCCCGGCGGGTCGCGGCGCAGAAGTCAGCCGCCAGGCCACTTCCCGCTCGGCTTGCGCGACGAGCAACTCCGTTTCCGGCCGCGGGATAAGCGCCCGTCGGTCCACCCCGAAAGCCAGCCCGTAGAACTCCTTGAGGCTGCGGATGTACGCAACCGGTTCGCCGGCCTCGCGCCGGAGCACGGCTCCCTCGAATGCGGCCGCCGCATCCGCCCCAACCGGCGCCTCCGGATGAGCGATCAGCGCCGTGCGTTCGGCTCCGAGGGCCCAACCCAGCAGCAGCTCGGTGTCCAGTCGTGCGCTCTCCGACCCTGCGGCGCGTAGCCGCGCCGTGCCCGAAGTCAGGAGCTCACCCACGTTCGCCATACCGTTCGCGCCGCCTACCGCCGCGTCACGTCTGCGGCCCGTCGCCGAGCGACGCCAGCAGCTCTGCCTGATAGGTATTGCTCAGGGCGTCGATCAACTTCTCGATGTCGCCGTCCATGACGCCGGGCAGGTTGTGGAGATCGAGCCCGATGCGGTGATCGGTCAGCCGGTCCTGCGGAAAGTTGTAGGTCCGGATCTTCTCCGACCGGTCGCCCGAACCGATCATGCTGCGGCGCATCGCCGACTCCGTGGCAGCGGCCTTGGCTCGCTCGTGCTCGAGCAGCCGGCTGCGCAACACGGCCATGGCCTTGGCCTTGTTCTTGATCTGTGACTTCTCGTCCTGGATCGCGACCACGATGCCCGACGGGATGTGCGTGATTCGCACAGCCGAGTCGGTCGTGTTGACCGACTGCCCGCCAGGGCCCGTGGATCGGTACACGTCGACTCGAATGTCGTTCTCGTCGATGTGGACGTCCACCTCCTCGGCCTCGGGCATGACGGCCACGGTCGCGGTGGACGTGTGGATGCGGCCGCTCGACTCGGTAACGGGGATGCGCTGGACGCGATGGACGCCCGCCTCGAACTTGAGCCGGCTGAAGGCTCCGCGACCGTCGATCTTGACGATCGCCTCGTTGATCCCGCCGATGCCGGTCTCGCCCAGGCTCAATACCTCGGCCGACATCCGGTGGCGCTCGGCGTAGCGCAAATACATGCGCAGCAGCTCCGCCGCGAACAGCTTGGCTTCTTCGCCACCCGCCCCGGCGCGGATCTCGAGGATGACGTTCTTCTCGTCGTTCGGGTCGCTCGGGAGCAGCTGCACCCGCAGCGCCTCGATCAGCTGCGTCTCGCGCGTCTCGAGCTTTCGGACTTCGTCCTGGGCCATCTCGTGCATCTCTTCGTCGCCCGAGTCGCGCATCTCCAGCGCCTCGGCGAGTTCCCTGCGGATCTCATTGAGGTCGCGCCAGGCGGTGACGACGGGCTCGATATGGGCCAGCTCCTTGCCCAGGCGCTTGAGCGCGGCCGGATCTGCCGCCGTCTCGGGCAGGAGCAGCTCGGCGTTCATGGCGTCGTACTGGGCGGCGATCTCGACGAGCTTGGAGTCGATCATGAGACCGTGCCTGCCGCCGCGGGCGGCTTCGGGTCGGCGGGCGGCCCCGGGTCGGCGGACGGCCCCAGGTCGGCGGGCGGCTTCGGGTCGGCGGGCGGCTTCGGGTCGGCGGGCGGCCCCGGGTCGGACGCGTCGGTCGTGTCCGCCATGGAGAGCGGCCGGCACTCCAGGGCAGAGCTGCCCTCCGGGATCTCGTTGCCGTCTGCCACGAGCGCGCGCTGGAGCGACACCAGTGCGACCTCGATCATGTCGTCGGTTGGCGCCTTGGTGGTGATCATCTGGACCCAGATCCCCGGCGACCACAGCCAGCGCACCAGAGCGTGGCGGCGGTGGCGCGCCCCGAGTTGCAGCAGTTCGTAGCTGACGGCGGCGATCACCGGGACGAGAACGACTCTCGAGACGACCAGCCACACCGGAGAGAGCTTGCCTACGACCGCGAATGCCAGGATCGAGATGATCAGGACGACGACGAGGAATTCGGTGCCGCAGCGCGGATGCGCGGTCGGGTACTTGCGGGCCGCGGCGACGGTCAGCGGATCGCCGGCCTCGAGGGTGTGGATCGACATGTGTTCGGCGCCGTGGTATTGGAACGTCCGGCGCACGTCCGGCGCCCGCGACACCAGCAGCAGATAACCCATGAAGATGACGACGCGGATCACGCCCTCGGAAAGCTGCAGGCCGAAGCCCTGGTCTACGCGGCCGACGGTCGCCTGGGCGATGAGCAAGGGCAGCAGGAAGAAGATGGCGATGCCGAAGGCGAGCGTGACGATTAGCATGCCGCCGACCGCGACCGCGTAGCCCTTGCCGAGTCCCGCTTCTGCGGTGGGCGAGCTCGACCCAGGCGGAGTCGAGTCGGGATCCGTGTAGTTGGCGCCCATGCCCTCGTCGGAGGCGGCGCCGAGTATCGGCACGAGCGGCAGCCTGACGATCGAACGGAGCACGGTGCCGGCCGCGCTGCCCGCTACTCCGCGGCCCGTCCCACCGGCCGCTCCGCCCTTACCGTTGCCCTGAGCCTCTTCCTCGGCCAGCGCCTGGAGCGTGGCGGAGCGAACGAGCCAGCGGGTCCCGGTGACGAGCGTGTCGTATAGGACCACGAGTCCGCGGACGAACGGCAGGCGCATCGCCCGACGAGCGCGCAGACCGAGGTCTAGACGTTCGGTGGCCCAGACGATCGAACCGTCGGGGTGCCGCAAGGCGACCGCGAGTGCAGAGCGGCCGCGCATCAGGACGCCCTCGATGAGCGCCTGGCCGCCGTATTGGAAGCGTGCCATGGAGGAAGTCTATCCGAGCGGGTGCGAGGCACCCAACCGCTGGCGGAGGGCAGACCGACGCGCAGCGTCAGGCCTGTGAGGAATCGGCGCGAAGAAACCGGCTGGGCGCGTCATGCGCCCGGCGCGGGCTATGCGCGTTGCGTGCGCTCGAGGCGGCGCTGGAAGCGCTCGACCTGGCCCGCCGTGTCGAGGATCATCTGCTTTCCCGTGAAGAATGGGTGGCAGCTGTTGCAGACGTCGACGCGCAGCTCCGGCCTGGTCGAACCGACTTCGAAAGTCGTCTTGCACGAGGCGCACAGAACGGTTGCCTGCTGGTACTTGGGGTGGATCTTCGGCTTCATGTGTTCTCCCGGGCGCCTTCCGAACGGTTCCCCGCCGGTGGTCGTCCGATATGCGGTCGGCGGTAGCCGACCACGGGACGTGTCCCGCGAGCTACTCGCCCGCCAGGGCCTCGATGCGGATTCGCTTCTTGGTGCGGGTCTCGTGCTCGTAGTGCACGGTTCCGTCGATCATCGCGAAGACGCTGTAGTCGTGCGCCAGCCCGGCGTTGGGGCCGGCCTTGAAGGTCATGCCGCGCTGCCGAACGATGATCGAACCGGCGGTCACGAACTGGCCGTCTCCGGCCTTGCAGCCGAGACGCTGGCCGACGCTGTCGCGGCCGTTCTTCGAGCTCGAGCCTGCCTTCTTGTGGGCCATCTCTTATTCGTCCTTCTTCGTTCGAGCCGGGCGCTTGGCCGGGGCATCCGCGTCCGCCTTGGCGGTCTTCTCGACTTTGGCCTTGGCGGCGGCTGCCTTTGGCGCGGCCTTCGCCGGCTTTTCGACCGCGGCCGCCTTGGGGGCTGCCTTGGCGGGCTTCTCGGCGGCGGCCTTGGGCGCTGCCTTGGCCGGGGCCGCCTTCTTGGGAGCGGCCGCTGCTTCCGCGGCCTTCTCGCGAGCCTTGAGCTTCTCCGCGATGGCGGTGTCTTCGGCGGCCTGCTTGGCCGCTGCCTTGGCGATCTTCTCGCGTTCGGCTTCGGCCTTTTCCTCGGCGACCTTGGCCTCGGCGGCGGCGCTCTTTGAGCCGAGCCGGACTTCGGTGATCTTGAGGATCGTCAATTCCTGGCGATGGCCCTTCTTGACGCGGCGGCGAGCCTTCGGACGGTACTTGAACGAAATGGTCTTGACGCCGCGATCCTGGCGCAGGACGCGAGCGCTGACTGCCGCGTCCGCCACGATGGGCTGACCGATCGTCGTGTTCTCGCCATCCGCGACCATCAGGACGCGCTCGAGATTGATCTCCTGGCCCGGCTCGACATCAAGCAACTCGACTTCGAGCTCGGTACCGAGCTCTACTTTGTACTGCTTGCCGCCGGTCTCGATGACTGCGTACATGGGTCCTCGGATGGGTGCAGGGGCGATGGCCCCCGGGGTGCATGACACGAATACGCCCCCGGACGGGCCGGGGCGCGAAGTGCGAGTTTACGGCGCGAGCCCCGTGGCGTCAAACGCAACTGGGGCTCGCGCGACCGGACCGCGACCGGGCTCCGGATCGCGCCGGCGAGTCGCCGCCCCGGCGCTCATGGCGCCAGCTCGTCCACGAGCCAAAGACGTTCGCGAACCGGTCGAACCATCTCGAGAGCCGGCCGCTCGTTCGAAGGCTCGGTCGACCCGTCCGGCCCGGTCACCTGTTCGCCCTCCGATTCGCCCGAGCCTGGGGCTGCGATGGCGGCCATGCCGAGCTCGTCGGCCACGGCGGCGACTACCTCGTCGGCGCGGCCGCTGCCCAGGTCCTGGCTGTTGCGGAGGCGCATCCACAGCACCGCGGCGGCAGTTTCGGGCGTATCCGTGGCGCCGGCCGTGGGATCGGACGGGCGAACTTCCATGTCGATCAGCAGCGGCCGCAGATCGTATTCGGTGACCTTCTTCTCGCGGCGCTTTTCGCGGCGCAAGGACGAGGCGGCCATGAGACGCCGGGTCGCGCCCTCCAGCGGGTCCGCGGCAACCCCGAGCAGGGTCATGCGGTAGTCGGCCGCGACCAGCCGTGTCGCCAGGGCCGGCCCGCCGACCCATTCGTCGCGGAGGTCGATCAGACGGTAGCCGCGTGGCATCCCGTCGGTCAGCCGTTCGCGAAGGTCGAGGCGGGTCAGCCGCTCCGCCAGGAAGACGTCGGCCAGCTCGTGCTCGGCCAGCATCCCCAGCGGCAAGGGTGCGGCAAAGATGAGGCGCGGCCGCGGACTGAACCCCTCGCTCATGGCCACTGGAATCTTGCCGCGCCGGAATGCGCGCTCCCACAGATGGATCGCGTCGAGATGCGACAGAAACCTGGCGTCGTCGTCGCGGGCAAAGACGATCCGCCAGCGCTGCTTCGACTCGCTCATCGGTCCGACCGTCCGGGCGCGGCCGGTCGGACCGCCCGCTCGGCTGTAAGTTCGGCCGCAGGTCCGACCGCCGGTTCGACCGCAGGTCCGACCGCCGGTTCGGCCGCAGGTTTGACCGCGGAGACTCCGGCAGCTTTCGGTTCGGGACTCCTCGGTTCGGGCGCCTCCGGTCCGGGACTCCTCGGTTCGGCGGTCTTCGCGCTCGCCTTCGACTTCGGCGGACGGGCCGGCTTCTTGGCCCAGCGATCGACCACCAGTTCGGCCGTCGTCGCCTGTACCAGCAGCGTGAAGAGCACGACCCCGAACGTGATCCCTTGCAGCATCGAACGATTCGGCAGGTCGGCCGGAAGGGAGAGCGCCAGCGCCGTGGAAACGGCCCCGCGCAGCCCGGACCAGTAGATGACGTGCAACCAGGCAATTGGGAGATCGCCTTCGTCGCGGGCGCGGTCGTCCCCGGACTCGGACGTTGCCGCTACCCTTCGCCGTCCCTTCGAGCCTCGTCGGCGGACTATTCGCAGCGCGCCGAGGAACCCATAGACGATGATCGCCCGACCTGCAAATGTCGCCGCCACCGCCCACGCAATCGGCACCGCCACGTCCGCGAGCGACCGCGGCGATATGGCAAACCCGACCACGAGGAACACGAACGCCGTGGCGAGGAAGGCCACGAACTCCCAGACCGTGTCGAGAGCTTCTTGGGTCCGCTGGGACAGCCCGAGACGCCGGCCGTAGTTGCCGAGCACGATCCCCGCCACCGAGGTGGCGATGACGCCGGACTGATGGAGCGCGTCCGCGGTCAGGTACGTGCCGTATGCCAGCACGACGGAAAGGCTGATTTCGATGAGGTGGTCGCCCACGCTGGGGAGGACTCGAGATGCCACCCAGCCGGTCGCCGCGCCGATCGCGGCGCTGACGGCCACGACCGAGACGAAGGTCATGCCGGTCTCCAGCGGCGAAGTCGAGGTCGCGCTGGACACCACGCTGACCGCGATCGTGAAGGCGACGATGCCGGTGCCGTCGTTCAAGAGGCTTTCGGCCTCGATCAGCGTCGACAGCCGCCGGGGCGACGACAGTCGCTTGAACGTGGCGATGACCGCGGCCGGATCGGTTGCGGCAAGCATCGCGCCCACGACGAAGGCTTGAGCCGGAGGCAGCCCGGCGCCCAGGTTGAGGAACAGTGCTACGAGCCCGGCGCTTACGAGAACCCCCGGCCCGGCCAGCAACGACACACCGAGCAGGGATGGCCGCAGCTTGCCGAAGTCGATCTGGTACGACGCCTCGAAGATCAGCGCCGGCAGGAGTACCACGAGCACGAGTTGTGGCGTGATCTCGACCCGCAGCGGCGAGAAGACTGCGCCAGCCACCATCCCGAAGGCGACGAGCGCGACCGTGTAGGGCAGGTTGATGCGGCGAGCCAGGAGTGTGACGAGCGCGGCCGCCCCGACCAGCAGGACGAACAGGCGAATCAGCTCGAGGGTCGTTTCGCCGGATTCGGCGCCGGTGGCGGGGGCGGCGGCATTGCCAACTGTGGTCGCGGCGGTCGCGATTGCCTGGAGGGTTGTCAGACTCACCCGGTGGACTCGCCGCCGGCCGCCTCCACCAGCGACGCCAGACCCGAGAGTCCTGCGCTCTTCGACTGCACCTTCGTCCCCATGAGGTCGTATGGCCAGGTGGTTGTGGCGCCTTCGGGCCCGGAGGGGTCTCCGGCCGCGGCGTCGCCACCGTCAACCGAAGGTACCACTGAACCGTGCCGGCGCGGATCGCCCGGCGGCCCGACGTAGCGCCAGCGGCCTACCTTCGTCGTCTCCGTTTCGGCCTCCGCGTCGCCGCCTTGCTCAATTCCGCCGGCCTCCGGCCGCACCAGCAGCGCTCGAGGACCTTGCTCGCCGGCCTGGCATTCGAATCCCGTCGCCGCCGGCACCCCACAGTTGTAACACGGGCCCCAGTGGCAGTCAGCGGTTGTTTTGCCCGAGAGCGCACGCTCGTAGTCGCGGGCCAGGAATTCGCGGGTCACGCCACAGCTGAGGTGGTCCCAGGGCAGCGGCTCATCGAGCGGGATGTCGCGTTGGGCGTACCAGGCCGGGTCGAGCCCCTCGGCCTCGAACGCGGCCCGCCAGCGCTCGTAGTCGAAGTGGCCGTGCCAGGCATCGAAGTGGGCGCCGTTGCGCCACGCCCGCCGCACGACGGCGTTGAGCCGGCGATCTCCCCGGCCGAGGGCAGCCTCCAGAATCGAACTCCGAGGATCGCTCCAGCGGAGGTCCAAGCCTCGCCCGTGAGTGGCCTTGCGCAGTGCGGCCACCTTGGCCTCGATTTCGGCCGTCGTGTCCTGACCGGACCACATGAAAGGCGTCGCCACCTTTGGCACGAAGGTCGACACGTTCACTTTGACCTGAGCCTTGCCACCGTGGTACCGCCGCCCGACTTCGAGAATCCGGCGGCAGATGTCGGCGATGGCCAGAACGTCGTCCATCGTTTCGCCGGGCAGCCCGATCATGAAGTACAGCTTGAGGGCGCTCCAGCCGCGCCGGAATGCGAGTTCGGCGCAGCGGGCTATCTCCTCGTCGCTGACTCCTTTGTTGATGATGTCGCGCAGCCGCTGGCTGCCGGCCTCGGGCGCAAAGGTGAAGCCGCCACGCCGGCCACCGGGGACGATGGCGTCGACCAGATCCACGGTGAATGCGTCCACTCGAGTGCTCGGCAGCGAGACGGTCGCTTGCGGATGCAATCGGTGGATGGTCGTGGCCACTTCGTTGACGTACGTGTAGTCGGCGGCGGACAGGCTCGTCAGGCCGATCTCCTCGTAGCCGGTCGCTTTGAGGATCGACTGAGCCGCAGCGACGGCGACGTCCGGGGCGCGCTCGCGGAGCGGCCGATAATAGATTCCGGCCTGGCAGAAGCGACAGCCACGAGTGCAGCCGCGCATGACTTCGAGCTGGGCGCGGTCGAACACGATGGCGATGTTGGGCACGAGCTGGCGGATGCCTCGGACATTGGTCTCGAAGTCGGCGGCGATGCGACCGTTGATCTGCGGCGGCGCGTCCGCAACGAGGGACTCCAGGCGGGCGAAGGTTCCGTCCGGGCCATAGTGCGGGCGATATAGAGAAGGAACGTAGATGCCCGGAATTCGGGCGAGCGCCTTGAGGGCGTCGGCGCGGGCCACTCCCCGGAGCCACTCTCCGGTGGCGGCCAGGCGGCGATGCCAGCCCATCCGCTGAAGGGCGTCGCTTATCTCCAGGACCGCGTCCTCGCCCTCGCCCAGGAGCACCGCGTCGAGGCTGTCGGCGATCGGCTCCGGATTGAGCACGCTCGAGCCACCGGCGATGACGAGCGGGTCGGCGTCCGTCCGCTCCTCGGCCAACAGCGGCACGCCGCCCAGGTCGAGCATGTCCAGCAGGTTCGTGTATGTCAGTTCGTAGCCCAGACTGACGCCCAGGACATCGAAGTCGCGCAGGGCTCGCCTGGTCTCCAGGCTCCACAGCGGCAGATCAGCAAGCCGCAGCTGGGCCTGGAGGTCGACATCGGGTGCGAAGCAGCGTTCGGCCAGTCGGTCGGATCGATCGTTGATGACTTCGTACAGGATCCGGAGGCCGAGGTTGCTCATCCCGATCTCGTACAGGTCCGGATAGGCGAAGCACCACTTCAGCGCGACGGAGGCCCAATCCTTCTGGACCGAGTTCCACTCGCCGCCGGCGTAGCGGCCGGGTTTGCGGACGCGACTCAGCGCCCGCTCCAAGGCAAGCGGCGAGAGCATCGAAGGAGCGTAGTACGGCCCACTCGGGTCGGGACTGGCTGAAGTCGAGTCGGCTGGCAGAATCGTGATCATCGCTCGTGACGATTTCGGGCGGGCGATCGGGGGCCGTCGCGCCGGCCGGGCCCCGCGGGATCGGTGTGGAGTGGCCGAGTCTACGCGTGGCAGCGCTTCGCGGCAACGGCCGGCGTGAAAGCCGGTCGGCCTATCCACTATGTCGTGCGTATCGGTAGTCCGGGCAGACTCCGCCTGTGAGCCCGCCTACCAGGCGGGGCGCTCGCGTCTCAGGTTGGTGCTCTGCAGGACACCGAGCCCGCCCATGACGCTGACCAGCGACGCGCCGCCGTAAGTGATGAAGGGCAGCGGGATGCCGGTAATGGGCATCAAACCGATGACCATGCCGACGTTTACGAAGACCTGGAACAGGATCATCGAGGCGAGACCACACCCAACGAGCATCGCAAACTGGTCGCCCGAACGCCACGAACAAACGAGGAGGCGCCACAACAAGGCGACGAATAGCACCATGACAACCATCGATCCGAAGAAGCCAAGTTCTTCCGCGAGGACGCCCCACACGAAGTCTGTTTCCTGGGCGGGCATTCGAACTGTGCCGTTGGTAAGACCAACGCCCCACGGCCCTCCCGCATTCACGGCCGTCTTGGCCTGGAGGAGCTGGTAACCACTCCCTCGAGGATCCTGGCCCTGGTTGAGCAAGGCCAAAAGCCGCGCTCGCTGGTAGGGATGTAACAGGTTCGCCCACACCAAGGGAATGGCCGCGGCGACCGACATGGCCAGTGTTCCCAGCCAGCGGAGACTCGCCCCGGACATGAACAGCATCCCGACGAGCGTCCCCACCAGGACCAGCGAGGTTCCGAGGTCCGGCTGAAGCATGACCAGAATCCAGGGCGGCCCCAGGACGATGATCGCTCCGATCACCGTCCAGACCGAGTTGATCTTCGCCTGGCGGGTCGCAAGAAATCCAGCGAACACAATGATCATCAGGATCTTGGCGAGCTCGCTGAATTGGACCCCGAACCCCGCGACGACGATCCATCGGGCGGAAGTCCCCGCATTGCCGGTGCTGGACCCGAGTCGAAGCGTCACGACGAGCAGTGCGACGTTGACGAGGTAGATCGGCCAGGCGAAGGTCCGCAGCCACCGGTAGTCGAACATCGTCGTGACCAGGAAGACGACCATCGCGATGACCGTCCACATCAGGTAGCGGACAAACGGGGAGCCCGGCGAAAGGGTCGTATGCGTGGCGCCGACGCTGTTGCTGTAGGCCATCGCCAGCCCGAACAACACCAGCAGGATCGCGTAGGTTGTCAGCTGGATGTCGTAGAGGCGCCACGTTAGTGACGCGGCCTTGGGAGACCAGGACCGGAGCTTCATGGGCTCCGAGCGGAAGATGCTCATCGGGTGGTCGCTTCGATCAGTGGTTGTTGGCCGTGCCGGCGAAGTTAGTCCGCTTGAAGGCCCAGGTGTTGATGTGGCCGGCAGTCCTCTGGTTCAGGGCGTTGCCCCTTAGGTTGTAGTGCAGCCACATGTAGTACTTCACGATCTCAGTGGACACGTCGCCCCAGGTGTCGGCACCGTAGGTGAACACCAGGACCGCGAGCTGGGAGGAGGTTCCGGAAAAATCAGCGTTGTGGGGATCGGCATTCGTATAGCCCACGAACCACTCGTGGTACGGAAGTCGCCCGAGTCGGTCTTTCACGCCGTACTCGGCGGTGCCGGTCTTGCCAGCAACCGCGATCGGCAGCTCGACCAGGTTGTACGTGTGACGGCTCGTTACCACCGCGCGCGTACCCAAGCGCATCGTCTCAAGGTTCTGCGGCGAGGCCCCGAGATTGCGGATCAATTCGGGCTGCACAGGCGTGACCGTACCATCAGGGGCGGTCACTGAGGCGACTACGTGCGGCTTCCAGAGATTGCCGCCATTGGCCAGGGCGCAATACGCGTTCAGCAGCTGCAGCGGCGTGGCCGCATCGTAGCCTTGCCCGATGCCCGCCTGGGCCTCCTCGCCGGGATACATTTTGCTGCCCAACGCGACCGTCTTCCACTGGTCGTCCGGGACTATGCCGGCGGCCTCGTTCGGCAAATCGACCCCCGTCGGCGCTCCGAACCCGTACTGCTTCGCCCAGTAGGTGAGGCTATCGAGGCCCACGCTTTGTGCCAGCTGGTAGAAGAAGGTGTCGCTCGAGTGGGCGAGGCCCATGATGATATTGAGGGGTCCCCAACCCAAGTTGTTCCATTCCTTGAACTTCTCGCCTGCGATGATGACGTAGGGCTGCGACAGGAGGGTGGAGGTAGCGGTGATCTTCTTGTCCTCGAGTCCGGCGGTCCCGGTGACGAGCTTGTAGGTCGAGCCGGGCGCGTATTGCTCACTAACGGCCTTGTTGATCAGGGGCAACGTCGGGTCATTGAGCATCTTCAGGTAGTCGGCCTGGCTGAGGCCCTGGGCGAAGATGTTGTCGTCGTAGCCGGGGAGACTCACCATGGCCAGGATTTCGCCGTTCTGGGGGTTCTCTACGATGATCACGCCCATCTGTACGTGGGCCGCCGCGAGCCCCCACGCGAGAGCCTTCTGAGCGAGAGCCTGCTCTTTGCTGCTGATGCTGAGCGTCAGAGATGACCCCGGAACGGGCTGGGTGATTTCAGTCGTCAACCCTGGGATGGGCTGGCCGTTGGCGTCGAGGGCGACGGTTTGCTGCCCGTAGGTGCCCCGCAACAAACTCTCGTACTCGAGTTCGAGCCCTGCCTTGCCGTCGATGTCACCCACCGAGTAGCCGGCTTGCTTGTCGGCAGCGCTGGGCTCGCTTGTGATCGGCGCGGTATAGCCGAGAATCTCGCCGAAGAGCGGGCCGCTGGTGTATTGGCGCAGGGGACGGGAAAGTACCTGCACGCCCGGGAGCGAGTCGCGGTTCTCATCGACGATGCGGGCCACATCTGTGTCGACGTTGGTGGCAACCACGACCGGGTCGTAGAAGGATCCGGTTGCGCTGTCGAGGTCCTGGTCAATCGTCACCGGATCCACTTTCAGCAGTGACGCAAGCCGCTGAACGACCACAGGCTTGTCGGCCATCGGGAGATCATGGGGCACGATCTGGATGATGAAGTTCGGGATATTCGTCACGAGTAGTTTGTTGGTCGAATCGTAGATCAGCCCACGACTCGACGGCACCGAAGTGGTCTCGGACGACTGCTCCTGGCTGACCTGAGTGCCCTGTTGCCCTTGCATCACCTGCAAATCGAACATCCGCGCGCCCAATGCCGCGACTGCGACGATGATCGCCAGCCCGAACGAGCCAAACCTGTACGCATTCCTGATAGTCACAGATGGTTGTTCGATCCGGACGCTCACGGGCGCCTCCTTACCAACTGAGGCGCTCCTGCTGCTCCCACCGCCTGCGGACGGCAATGAACAGAGGGGCAACCAGTGCTCCGAAGATGACGTTCACCAGCGTGGACGCTGCCATGTTCGACACGGTCAGTGCGGGAGCCGGCGGCCTGAGCAGGCCAGTCGTCACGCTCGAAAGGACGATGAACAAGGGTGTGAACACTATGACGCCGACCAACGGGCTGGCGAATCGGATGCGACCCAGGAAGGGCCCGACCAGGGCCGCCAATCCGACGACCACCAGGAGTCCGAACACGGTCGAGCCAAGGGGTAGAAAGCGGAGAAGGTCAACGAACAGCCCGCCGACGAAGGCCCATACCATGCCCTCCTCAAAGCCGATTACCAGCGTGAGGAGAATGGCAATGACGAGGACGATTTGAGGTTGTGCGTCGGCGAGGTGGATCCGCGAAGCAACCGTCACTTCCATGAGGGCCGCTATAGCAGCGCCGATCGCGGCGAGTACGGGACCCATTTAGCCCTATCTTGACGTTGAGGTGGGAGCGCTCCGGCCAGGAAAGGGCCGGGTGGCCGAATGACCTGGGGAGTATAGGCCGGGAGGCAATCCTGAACAAACGGCCCGGAGGCGCCCTCGTCTACCCAGCGGCCTTCGGCCTGGGGAGCTGACGATCAGCGGCATCGAGTCGAGGGCGATCGCCATCGGCGGTGCATTGTTCCGGCACGGCGCAAGAGTCCGTGCTTTGGCACCTGGCGCAACCAGGAAACCACGGATCCGCCGTTTCACGTGAAACGCGCCGCCGGTCGACCACGAAGGTCCCGCGCCGGCGGCC